>CACXNN010000101.1 GCA_902768995.1 uncultured Eubacteriales bacterium
TATTGTAATTCCTCTGCTTGCACTCGGTGCAGGCCAACGTGATCTTAACGCGCATGGTATTTCTCCTTCTCGTGGTATTCCATCAAAAACAAGCCCCCTGTGGGGGCACCTTGCATACATTACCACAGGGGAACGGTTTTGTCAATCAAAATCTTTCGATTTTTTCGGATTTTTTGGCGCGTCGCCCGGTCCGGCGACGGAAGACAGCATACCACGTTTTTTCTCCGGTTGCAAGGGCAGGATTCACGGTTTGTTCATGGAAAATACGCGTTTATCTGGCCTTTGCGGTGTATGCTCTTCCTATCAAATCCAAGGAGCGATCCAAATGCGCGAGCTTGAAACCATCATGGAATACAACGACGCCGGCGTGACCCTCTGGTCGCTGCGATACCCCGGGGCCTTCGCCCGGGGAGAGACCGCCGACGCGGCCGCCCGAAAGCTCCCCGCCGCCTGCCGCCGCTACCGGCTGTGGGCCAAGCTCCCGACCGAGGCGGACGCCGCCGGGGAGGAGCAGGTCCGCTGCACCCGGAAGATCAAGGTGGACGCCCCCGTGGAGGAGGGCTTCACCACGGCCCTGTTCCCGGAGGAGAAGCTGGCCCTGGACATGGCCCAATACACGTCCCTCAAGACCCTGTGCCTTGTTTCCGCCCGGGATATGGAGGCCCTCTTCGCCTCCATCCCCCAGAAGGATCGGGGGCTGCTGAAATCCCGCAGGACCGTCTACGGCAAGGTGCCCGTCACCGCCCGGGAGATGCTCTCCCACGTGATCGAGGCCCAGAGGACCTGGGCGGCCCTGTTCGGCGTGGACATAGGCGAAAGCCGGGGCCTGCTGGCGGATCGGAAGCGGCTCTTCGCGGGGCTGGAGCGCCGTCCGGGGTATCTGGACGGCCGGATCGTCCCAGGCCCCGACGGGGAGCTGTGGACCCTTCGAAAGCTCCTGCGCCGCCTCCTCTGGCACGACGCCCTCCACGGCCGGGCCCTCTACCGCAAGGCCATCACCTTCTGGCAGAAGGAACGGATCAAAAACCCCTTCGGCTTCACGAAATAAGCAAAAAGATGGGCAAATACATATAGGAAATTCCGCCGAAACGTGATATTATATTTTAAATCCTGTTTCGGAGGTTTGCTATGATCATCCTGCTCGCCGCCGCCGTGCTGCCGGCCGCCTTTTTGCTGTATCGGGTCTATAAGATGGACACCATCGAGAAGGAGCCTTGGTCCATCCTGCGCAAGCTCCTGCTGTGGGGCGCTCTCAGCGGCATCCCCGCCGCCCTGGTGGAGAGCTTGCTCACCGGCGTAGTGCAGAACCTGCTCCAGGAGGGCACCCTGCTCTACAACTTCGTCTTCGGCTTCATCGTGGCGGCTTTGGTGGAGGAGAGCTTCAAGTTCTTCTTCCTCTATAAGTTCACCTTCAAAAACCCGGCCTTCAACTACCGGTTCGACGGGGTGGTTTACGCCGTGTTCGTGTCCATGGGCTTCGCGATCCTGGAGAACGTCCTCTACGTCTTCCAGGGGGGCCTGGGCGTGGCTCTTTCCCGGGCGCTGCTGGCCCTGCCCCTCCATGCCGCCTGCGGGGTATACATGGGCATCGCCTACGGGCAGCAGAAGGTCAACAGCCTCTATAAGCCCGCTTCCTTCGGGAGTGTGGCCCGGGCCTGCCTGCCCGTGCCCATCCTGATCCACGGGTTCTACGACAGCTGCGCCTTCTCCGCGGAGAACTACCCCATCTTCCTCCTGGTCTTCGTGGTGTTCGTGATCCTGGTGTTCATCCTCACCCTGCGGCAGCTCAAGAAAGCGTCCCAGGAGGACCGGCCCGTAGAGGAGGTGACCCTCTGATGCGCATCAGCATCCCGCTGAACAACGGCTGGCAGTTCGTCTTCACCTGCAGCGACGAGTTCCTCCGGGGGGAGGTCCCCGGCGAACCGGTGCGGCTCCCTCACACGGTGCGGCTCCTGCCCTGGAAGTGCGCCCGGAAGGAGATGTACGAGACCGTCTGCGGCTACAGCCGGACCGTCTTCGCCGACCCCGCCTGGGCGGGCAAGGAGGTGCGCCTGATTCTGGACGGGGCCGCCCAGTACCCCGAGGTGTTCCTGAACGGCGTCCAGGTGCCCCCCGAGTGGGAGGCCCACTGCGGGTACACGGCCCAGAGCTTCCTGCTGGACGGGCTGAAATATGGGGAGGAGAACCGACTGTCCGTGCGGCTGGACACCCGGGAGACGTTGAACCAGCCTCCCTTCGGCTACATGATCGACTATCTGTGCTACGGCGGCCTCTACCGGGAGGCGCGGCTGGAGGTCACGGAGCCCTGCCACATCGCGGACGTGTTCCCCGTGGCCCATGCCGACGGCAAAGCTGAGGTCCAGGTAAAGCTGAACCTGGCCCCCGATGCGGGCGATACCCTGCAGCTCGCCCTGCCGGAGCTGGGCGTGGACCTTGCCATGGACGCCCAGAGTGAGAATACCTTCACCTTTACGGCCCAGGACCCGGTCCCCTGGGACCTGGACGACCCCCGGCTGTACGAATTGACCGTCTCCCTGGTCCACGAGGGCCAGGAAGCGGATCGGCGGACCCTGCGGGTGGGCTTCCGGGACGCGGAATTTAGGGCGGACGGCTTCTACCTGAACGGGAAGCTGGTCCACCTCCACGGCCTCGATCGGCACCAGAGCTGGCCCTATATCGGCTATGCCGCCCCGGCGGGCATGCAGCGGGACGAGGCCAACTATCTGAAATATGGCCTGGGGCTCAACATCGTCCGCACCAGCCACTACCCCCAGAGCCAGCATTTCATCGACCGGTGCGACGAGATCGGCCTGCTGGTGTTCACGGAGATTCCCGGCTGGCAGCATATCGGCGACGAGGAATGGCAGCGGATCGCCCTGGAGCACGTGCGGCAGATGGTGCTTCAGTACCGGCAGCACCCCAGCATCGTGCTGTGGGGCGTGCGAATCAATGAAAGCCAGGACAACGACGAGCTCTACACCAAGACCAACGCCCTCTGCCACAGCCTGGACCCCTCAAGGCAGACCGGCGGCGTCCGGTATCTGCAGCACAGCCACCTCTTGGAGGACGTGTACACCTACAACGACTTCACCAAGGACGGCACGGGCTACGGGCTCCTGGAGAAGAAGGACGTGACCAAGGATCTCGATAAAGGGTACCTGGTCACCGAGTGCAACGGGCACATGTTCCCCACCAAGAACCAGGACGACGAGCTCCATCGGCTGACCCACGCCCTGCGCCACGCCCAGGTCCAGAGCGACGGGGCGGTCCGGGAGGGGGTCTCCGGCTGCATCGCCTGGTGTATGGCGGACTACAACACCCACACGGACTTCGGCTCCGGGGACGCCATCTGCTACCACGGCGTGGCCGACGGGTTCCGCAACAACAAGCTGGCGGGCTGGGTTTACGCCAGCCAGCAGGAGCAGGACCCGGTGCTGGTGGTGGGCACGGACATGAACAAGGGCGAGCGGGCCGGCAGCGTCCTGGACGACGCCTACGTGTTCACCAACGCGGAGAAGGTGCGGCTCAGCAAGGGCGGCAAGTTCATCGCAGACTTCGAGCCGGACAGGGAGCATTTCCCGGGCCTCCCTCATCCGCCGGTGCATATCGACGACTTCGTGGGCGAGCTGCTCAAGAGCGAGGAGCAGTTCCCGGACGACGTGGCGGACAAGGTGAAGAAGTGCCTGCTGGCGGCCCAGAAGCACGGCATGGACAAGCTTCCCCTGGGGGTGAAGCTGACGCTGCTGGACCTGAAGCTTCGGCACAAGTTCACCATGGAGCAGGGCGTGGCCCTGTACAACCGGTATATCGGCGGCTGGGGCCAGCAGTCGGGCCTGTGGCGGTTCACCGCCATCCGCAACGGCGAGGCGGCGGAGTACGTGGAGAAGGGCGATTATTCGAAGCCCTGCCTGGTGGCCTGGGCGGAGCGAGCGCTCCTCACCGAGGGCGACGCCTACGACATGACGCTGGTGCATCTCGAGTGCCGGGACGAGCGGGGGAACCGCATCCCCACGGCCTTCGATCCCGTCCTGCTCACCACCGAGGGGCCCATCCAGGTGGTGGGGCCCCGGGCCGTCTCTTTGGAGGGCGGCGCCTTCGGCACCTTCGTGCGCACCGTGGGCGAGACGGGCGAGGGCGTGCTGACCCTCTCCTCCCCCACCCTGGGCAGCTGTCAACTCAGATTTACGATCATTCCGGAGGTGAAATAAGATGGAATTCCGCCATTTCAACGACACCTACGTCGTCCGCATGGACCGGGGCGAGGAGGTCATGGAGAATCTGACGACCCTGTGCGAGCAGGAGGGCATCCGGCTCGCTTCCGTGGAGGCCATCGGCGCTGTGGATCGAGCTGTGGTGGGGCTCTACGACGTGGGCGAGAAGGTGTACCACAAAAAGGAGTTCACCGAGCCCATGGAGCTCACCAGCCTTTTAGGCACCGTCACCGAGAAGGACGGAAAGCCCTACCTGCACCTCCACGCCACGCTGTGCGACGCCAACATGCAGGCCCACGGCGGGCACGTGAACGCCCTCTACATCAGCGCCACCTGCGAGATGGTCCTCCGGCTCCTACCCGGCCAGGTAGGCCGCCGGTTGGACGAAGTGACGGGGTTGAATCTGTTTGATTTCAAAGGAATAGAATAAAGCATGCACCCTTTGACCAGGGGCAAAACATAATCGAAATCCGCACTGCGTTTGATTTCTCATTGTTTTGCCCGTGCTGCGCCTCGCTGCATCTGCCACAGGCAGCGCTTGGCTCCGCACCCTGAAAGAAAGGGTGCACCAAAGAACTTTATTCGGGAAGTATGGCTTATGAAGTATGGCTTATGCTGTACTTCCGATTATTTTTCTTAAGCTTTTCTTTTTCCGCCGCTTTTTCTTTTCACTGAAAAGAAAAAGCGGCAAAAAAAATGTCACCAATCCGGCTCCCCAACCCCTAAAAACAGCACCCGGTGGGCGGGGATGTCCGGCTCCGCCAACTGAGAGGAAAAGAACTTGTGCATGACCTGCTCATAGGTGAGGCCGTCGTCCCCGGCGAGGACCACCGCATAGCCGGGCTGCCCGTTAGTCTCCCCAGCGAGGGTCAGCAGGAAGGGAAACGGCTCGTCCCGCATGTCGAACCCGTCGGAGAAGAAGGCCCGATACTGGCCGTCCCGGAAGAAGACGTCCATGAGATACATCTCCTCCCCGAAGAACTCCGCCACCCGGACCCCCGCCTTCTTCCCTTCTCCGGAGCGCTGCAGGAACCGCTGCCAGGCCTTGGCGTTCTCCCGGATGGTCAGATCCTCCAGGACCACCCAGCCGTAGAGCCTGGCCGCCTGGCGGGTATACCCCTCCTCCACCCGGTCGAAGCCCGTATAGTTCCCGCCCTCGTCCAGCGTAAAGGATACGGGCCGCCATGCGCAGCCCGTCATAAGCAGTAATACCAGCAGGATGGCGAGGGCCTTACCCTTCATGGGGCAGCTCCTCGGTATAGAGCATGTCGTGGGAGATGCTGCCGTAGAAGAGGCGGCTGATCTCGGCATGGTCCTTCGTTTGGCCCAATATCCACATGAGCTTGGCCACCACGGCCTCGGTGGTCATGTCGTAGGCCTCCAGCACGGGCAGGTCCTGCTTCAGCTTATGCCCCACCCGGTACACGGTGAGATCGCTCCCCTCGTTGGGCACCTGGGTGGTCATGACCACGGTCTTCCCCGCCAGCACGCCCCGGCGGATGGCCGCGTAGAATCGGCTGCCCTCGCTGGGCACGCCGCCCACGCCGAAGCTCTCCACCACCAGCGCGTCCTTGCGGCGGAGCATGTAGGAAAGGACCTCCGGCCCCATGCCGGGGATCAGCTTCACGAGACCCACGCTGTCGTCCAGCTTGTGGCTGAACACGGACGGAGGCGAGCTCCGGATAGTTGATGCTGGAGAAGGCGGAAAAGCTCTTGGACCGGACCTTCCGGGCCCGGGTGCCCAGGATCACGGACCCGTTGAACACGATGACCACGCCGCAGCTCCCCGGCGAGCAGGCGTAGGCGAAGGCGTCCAGCAGGTTCACCTGGGAGTCCGTGTTCTCGGAATGGATGGGCTTCTGGGCCCCCGTGAGCACGATGGGCTTGGGCGAGCGCCGCACGAGATAGCTGAGGGCCGCCGCCGTATAGGCCATGGTATCCGTGCCGTGGGCCACCACGAAGCCGTCATACTGGTCGTAATACCGCTCGATGGCCCCGGAGATCACCAGCCAGTCGGCCGGGGTCATGTCCGTGCTGTCCAGATTCAGGACCTGGATGGCGTGGGGCTCGCAGATGTTCTTCAGCCCCGGGACGCTCTTTAAGAGCTCCTCCCCGGAGATGGTGGGCGTGAGCCCGCTCGGTGTATTGCCGGAGGCGATGGTCCCCCCGGTAGCGATCAACAATATCTTCTTCATGGCTTTAGTATAGCGAAGATGGCGCCTATTTGCAAGGAATAAAGAAAATCTCCCGCGGACGGGAGATCGATTCTTTTGGTTGTGGGGTTGGAGTGGTTCAGAGGGGAACTTACATGCCGTACCGCTTCTTGAAGCGATCGACCCGTCCGCCGCTGTCCACCAGCTTCTGCCGGCCCGTGAAGAACGGATGGCACTTGCTGCAGATTTGTTGGATATCTTTCTTCATGTATTATCACTCCTTTGTCGTGTAATGCATTACCGTTTGCCATTATACCATGGCGAACCGAAAATGCAAGCACTTTTTTCAGGAAATTTTTTGGCGCTTTTTTCCCCGGATCAGCGGCTGCTGAGGGTGTAGCCCTGGTGCTCGTAGATCTTGATCCAATCCTTGAGCTTGGTGAGGAACTCCTCGTTGGTGGCGGTCTTGGCCATCATGGGCACCACCTGCTCCGTGACCTCCGTGGTGCCGCCCCCCGCCAGGAACTTGCGGAGCATGTACACGCCCTCCAGCTCCGTCTTGGAGAGCAGCAGCTCCTCCCGCCGGGTGCCGGACTTGTAGATGTCGATGGCCGGGAAGACCCGCTTTTCGGCCAGCTTCCGATCGAGATGGATCTCCATGTTGCCGGTGCCCTTGAACTCCTCGTAGACGATGTCGTCCATGCGGCTGCCGGTCTCCACCAGGGCCGTGGCGATGACGGTGAGGCTCCCGCCACCCTCGATGTTCCGGGCCGCGCCGAAGAACCGCTTGGGCTTGTGGAGAGCGCCCGGGTCCATGCCGCCGGACAGGGTCCGGCCCGTGGGCGGGATCACCAGGTTATAGGCCCGGGTGAGCCGGGTCAGGCTATCGAGGAGGATCACCACGTCCCGCCCCTGCTCCACCAGGCGCATGGCCCGCTCCTGGACCATCTCGGCGATGCGGGTGTGGTGCTCGGGAAGCTCGTCGAAGGTGGAGTAGACCACCTCGCCCCGGATGCACCGCTTCATCTCCGTGACCTCCTCGGGCCGCTCGTCGATCAAAAGGACCATCAAATGGCTGTCCGGGTAGTTGGCGGAGATGCCGGCGGCGATCTGCTTGAGCAGCGTGGTCTTGCCCGCCTTAGGCTGGGACACGATCATGGCCCGCTGGCCCTTGCCGATGGGGGCGAT
>CACXNN010000102.1 GCA_902768995.1 uncultured Eubacteriales bacterium
GCCCGGGACCGACAGAAGCCGTTGAAGGAAGGAGGCGTCGTTCATGGCTGAGTATTATGCGTATCAGGGGCTGTGCCTGTGCCCGAGGGGCGGCAGGCTGCCCCAGGGGGCGACGCCCGTGGCGGCCCCCTTTCATCCCCTGCTGTATCTGGTGGAACGGGAACCCCTTACCCATGGGGCGCTCCATCCCCTCCCAGGACCGGACGCCCTGGACGGGCCGGAGAACTGGCGGTGCCTGCTGCCCACAGGCGGGGGGACGGAGGAAGGATGTTATGCGCTGAACACCGCCTTCCCCCGGGCTATGGCGTTGGCCCCCTCCCTGCTGGCCCCGAAACGAAGGGACCTGCGGCTGACGTTGGTGGGTCTCGGCGACGTGGGGGGACAACTGCTGACGGCGCTGAAACTCCTGGGCGACGAGATCGACGAGATCGGTATCTACGACCCCAACGACGCCTTGGTGGACCGGTATGTCCTGGAGCTGAATCAGATACTGGACCGGGAGACGCCGCGGATCGTTCGGCGCTCACCGACGGACCTGTTCGACTGCGACCTCTTCCTTTTCACCGCTTCCCGGGGCGTGCCCCCCCTGGGCGCCGCTGGGGACGTGCGGATGCTACAGTTTGAAAAAAACCGGGAGATGCTGCGCGCCTACGCGAAGCAGGCCAGAAGCTCCGGCTTCCGGGGCCTGTTCTGCCAGATCTCGGACCCGGTGGATCTGCTTGCCCGGGCGGTGTTCCTGCAATCCAACCGCAACGAAGGGGGCGCGTTGGATTTTGGCGGCCTGCTGCCGGAGCAGATCGTGGGCTTCGGGTTGGGCGTCATGAAGGCCCGGGCGGACTTCATGGCCCGGCGCATGGGCACCCGACAGACGGTGGCCGCCAACGTGGAGGTCCGGGCCCTGGGCTTCAAGCCCTACATCGCCCCGGCCGTCTCCTCGGCCTGCCTGTCGATTTTGCAGCTCATCCGTGGCGAGGCCTTCCACGGCGCCGTCCCCCTGGGCGGCGTATACTTCGGCTGCCGGTCCCGGCGGATGGGCGGCTTCGCCTCCTGCACGGAGGCCCTCCATCCCGCCCTCGTGGCCAGGATAGAGGCCGCCTGGCAGGCCCTGAGAGAGGAGGAGCCGAAATGTCTGGCTTGACGGTCTATTGCTGCGGCCCCATCCCCCGGCTGCGACGGCTGCTGGAAACAGTGGACGGCATAGCGCGGCTGGCGGACTGGCGGGAGCTGGAAACCCTCCCCTCCGTGGGACGGTGCTTGTTTGCCGTAGGGATGGACGATCTCGGTCCCCTTCCCGAGACCACGGAACTGCTGCGGTTCATCCGGAGCCATCCGGACCGGTTCAAGGGGGGCGTGGTCGGCGTGGCCGTGGACGGCACGGGGGAGGTGGACACCAAGTCCCTGGCCCGGCGGCTGATCCTGGGCGCTGACCTCTCTCGAAGAAGCCTGGGCGGCCGCGCTGCAGGGGCTCTGCGAGCGGGTGCTGGCCTTCACGCCCCGGCGATATGAGAAGCCCCGGGTGCTGATGCTCCACGCCTCCGACCACGCCACGTCCAATACCCTGGCACTGGGCGAGCTCACCGTGAGCCGATTGGGCGAGGGGTTTTCCGTGCGGACCATGTCGTTGCGCAACGGGACCATCGAGGACTGCCGGGGATGTTCCTACAAGGTATGCACCCACTTTGCCAGCCGGGGCGCCTGCTTCTATGGCGGCTCCATCGCCACCGAGGTGGTCCCCGCCGTCCTGCAAAGCGACATCCTGTTGCTGCTGCTGCCCAATTACAACGACGCGGTGGGCGCCAACATCATGGCCTTCATCAACCGGATGACCTCCCTGTATGTGAGCGGCGCCCTCAGCGGCAAGACCCTTTTCTCCATCGTGGTCTCCGGCTATTCCGGAGGGGATCTGGTGGCGGAGCAGGTCATGGGCGCCCTGTGCCTCAACAAATCCTTCCTCCTGCCGCCCCGGTTTTGCCTTATGGAGACGGCCAACGATCCCGGCGAGATTTTGCGTCTCCCGGGCATTCAGGAAAGAGCGGCGTCCTTCGCCCGGCAGATCCGCCAGTGCGCGGCCGTTTGATGTGTTTTCTCCTGTTTTTTCACAAGTCCAGGAAAGGAGTATGTGTTTATGTCAAATTGCGCCATCGTAGGGATCAACTGGGGTGACGAGGGCAAGGGGCGCATGGTCGATCTGTTGACGGAACGATTCGATTATGTAGTCCGCTATCAGGGCGGCGGGAACGCGGGCCACACCGTCGTCAATCCATTCGGGAAATTCGCCCTGCATCTGCTGCCTTCGGGCATCTTCCGCCCGGGGGTGGTCAACGTCCTTGGCAACGGCGTGGCCCTGGATTTGGAAAACCTGTGGACGGAGATCGAATCGCTCCGCGCGGCGGGCATCTCCATCACGCCGGAAAACCTGAAGATCAGCGAGCGAGCTTCCCTCCTTCTGCCGTGGCACCGGGATCTGGACGCGCTGGAGGAAGCGCGGCTCAAGGACAAAAAGTACGGCTCCACCAAGCAGGGGATAGCGCCGTTCTATTCCGACAAATATCAGAAGAAAACGCTGCTGGCCGGGGAACTGAACTATCCGGAACGCCTTCGAGAGCACGCGAAAGATCTGCTGGACTGGAAGAATCTGACGCTGACGGGCGTCTACGGGGCAGAGCCCTATTCCCTTGAGGCGCTGCTCACATGGCTCGACACTTTCGGCGGCCGCTTGAAACCCTTTCTCTGCGACACGGGCGCGGAGCTGGAGCGGGCACAAGCGGAGGGAAAGGGCATCCTGTTCGAAGCACAGCTGGGCGCGCTGCGGGACCTGGATTGCGGGATCTATCCCTATACCACCTCCTCCAACGCAGTTGCTGCCTATGCGCCCGTAGGCTCCGGTGCCCCATGGCTCAAAGTCGACGAGGTGATCGGCGTCGTGAAAGCATATTCCACCTGCGTGGGGGAAGGACCGTTCACCTGCGAGTTGTTCGGTGCGGAAGCGGATGCGCTCAGAGAGGCTGGAGCGGAATATGGCGCCAAGACAGGACGCCCCCGCCGCGTTGGGCCCATCGATCTGGTCGCCACTCGCTATGGCGTGCAGATGCAGGGAGCCACATCCCTGGCGCTGACGAAGCTGGACGTGCTGAGTTATCTGGACAAGATCCCTATCTGTACCCGGTATGAACTGAACGGGGAGAAGATCGATCGCTTCCCGTTCCCGGCCGCCCTTCCTGACGCCAAGCCCGTTGTGGAATATGTGGACGGGTGGCATTGCGACATTTCCAAGGCACGCGCTTGGGAGGAGCTGCCGGGATCTGCTCGAGCCTATGTGGAACGGATCGAAAACGCCGTGGGCTGTCGAATCACATATGTCTCGGTGGGCGCGGAGCGAGAAGCCTGCATCCGCCGTTGAAAAAGCTGCAGGGAGGTGTATCATGCAAAAGAAAGAACTGATATATGAAGGTAAAGCCAAGAAGGTGTACGCGACAGACGACCCTGAGCTGCTGATCGTGGACTATAAGGATGATGCAACGGCATTCAACGGCCTGAAGAAGGGGACGATCCGCGGCAAAGGCATCATCAACAACCGGATGAGCAACCGCCTGATGCAGCGGCTGGAACGCGAAGGCGTCCCGACCCACTTCGTGAAAGAGCTTTCGGAGCGGGAAACGCTCGTCCGGCGTGTCGAGATCGTTCCGCTGGAAGTGATCGTCCGCAACATCGCCGCCGGTTCCTTCTCCAAGCGGTACGGCGTGCCGGAAGGAACGGTCTTCGACGCGCCGACCATCGAGTTTTCCTATAAAAACGACGCCCTTGGGGATCCTCTGACCAATACTTCCCACGCCGTGGCCATGCATCTTGCCCGGGAGGACGAGATAGAGACGATCAAACGGTCCGCATTGCGCGTTAACGAAGTCCTGCGCACCTTCTGGGCGGACTGTGGCGTGACGCTGGTGGACTTCAAACTGGAGTTCGGACGGCTCCCCGACGGAACGATCATCCTGGCAGACGAGATCAGCCCGGACACCTGCCGTCTATGGGACAGCCAGACGGGCAAGAAGCTGGACAAGGATCGCTTCCGCAGAGACCTGGGGGATGTGGAGGACGCCTATGCAGAGGTCATGGGCCGCCTGTGTGAGCACGATGTCTGAGGGGAAAACGATGGAGCACATCCATGAGGAGTGCGGCGTTTTCGGTGTCTATTCTCCGTGGGACGGAGATCTGGCCACGTTGGCTTACTGCGGTCTTCATGCGCTCCAGCATCGAGGACAGGAGAGCGCCGGGATCGTGCTGAACCGTGACGGTGTGTTCTGCGCTTGCCGCAACGTGGGCCTGGTCAGCGAAGTGTTCAGCCGAGAGCGGCTGCAGTCCCTTGGATCCGGCAGCATCGTGGTCGGACATGTGCGCTATGCAACGACCGGGGCAGACAACGTCCGGAACGTCCAGCCGCTGCTGATCAACCATTATAAGGGCAGCATGGCTCTGGCGCACAACGGGAACCTGATCAATTCCTACGAACTGAGGAGCGCCTTGGAGCAGCAGGGGTCCATCTTTCACACTTCAACAGACTCCGAAGTGATCGCTTATGAGATCGTGCGGGAACGGCTCAGACACGGCAGCATCGAATCCGCCGTATCCGCGGCCATGGATACGCTGCTGGGCGCATACTCCCTGATCATCTCCTCACCGACCAAGCTCATTGCAGCTCGTGACCCCTATGGCTTCCGTCCCCTCTGCATAGGCCAACGGCCGGATGGCTCGACCGTGTTCGCATCCGAGAGCTGTGCGCTGGACGCAGTCGGTGCCACGTTTTTGCGGGATGTGGCGCCTGGCGAAGTGGTGACGGTCGATAGCCAGGGGCTCCATTTTGAGCGGCGGCACTGTGGGTTGGTCCCGAGAAGGATGTGCGTCTTCGAGTATATCTATTTTGCCCGGCCGGATTCCGTGGTGGATGGAAAAAGCGTATGCATGGCAAGACAGCAGGCGGGCGTGTTTCTGGCCCAGGAGCATCCGGTGGACGCCGACGTGGTCATCGGCGTTCCGGATTCGGGATTGGACGCAGCCGTCGGCTTTGCAAGGGAGTCTGGCATCCCCTATGCGATCGGGCTTACGAAGAACAAGTACATCGGCCGCACCTTTATCGCGCCCACACAAAGCGAGCGAGAGACGGGGGTGAACTTGAAGCTGAACCCGATCAGAAGCGTTGTGAGCGGAAAGCGGATCGTCTTGATCGACGATTCCATCGTGCGCGGCACGACGTGCCGTCGTACGATCGAACTGCTGCGCCATGCCGGCGCAAGGCAGATCCATATGCGCGTCAGCGCGCCGCCCTTCGTCGCGCCCTGCTACTATGGGACCGACATCGACAGCTCGGATACGCTGATCGCTAACCATCATTCCGTTGCCAAGATCGCCAGGATTATCGGCGTAGACTCTCTGGGATATCTCAGTTTGGAGCATGCCCGGATGCTGACCGGAACAGACGATGGATTCTGCACTGCCTGCTTCGGCGGCGATTATCCCACGGATGTCCCGAAAAATGCCGCAAAGTCCCGTTTTGAGCGTCCTGTCCAGGCATCCACGGACGTGTAAACGAGCAGATGAAACATAAGGAGGTGACGACCTTGTACGATACATATGAATCTCCCTTGTCCTCCCGATATGCTTCGGAGGAGATGAAGCGCCTGTTCTCCCAGAGGACCCGTATTGAGACCTGGCGCCGACTGTGGACGGAGCTGGCCCGAGCCGAGCATGCGCTGGGGCTGCCTGTCACAGCCCAGCAGGTGGCGACCTTGGAAGCCCATGTGGAGGACATTGATTTCGACTTGGCGGCACAACGGGAAAAGGAAGTGCGCCACGACGTGATGGCCCATGTCTATGCCTATGGCGTCGTTGCACCGGAGGCTGCAGGTATCATCCACCTGGGGGCTACGAGCTGTTATGTGACAGACAACGCCGATCTGATCCTGTACCGGGATGCGCTGCGGTATCTTCGGAAGGAGCTTTTGAAGCTGGCCGCCAACCTGGCCGCC
>CACXNN010000103.1 GCA_902768995.1 uncultured Eubacteriales bacterium
CTCATGTCGATATAGTCGCAGACCTTTTGGACCGCGTGGGAACAGGTGGGGTTGGTGCGGACGTGGTGGACCCGGTAGATGAAGTCGTGGTACATGGCGGAAGAGAGGGCGTTGAGCTCCCCGGAGTCCCGGCTGTTCTCGGCGGACTGGATGTAGCAGTCCCCCAGGGGATAGGCCACCTCCGGGCTCAGGCCCCCCTCCATGGCCGCCCGGCAGACCAGGGTGGTGAACACGATGATGCTGGTCTTCATCTGCCGCAGGGGGTCCTGGCCCTGGACCGGCACCCCGGGGCTAAGCTGGACGCTGCGCTGGAGGACGGCGTGGTAGTTGATGTTCCCCGTGCGGACCATCTCCAGCATGGCCTGCTCGGCGGCGTAGATCTTTGACCGATCCCGCACCCCCACGGGCAGGGCGGCGGAGGGACCGTTTTGGGGCAGGTCCTCCTCCAGGGCGTCCAGGCCCAGCTGCTGGTCTGTCAGGGTGTTGTGGATCATGAGCACGTAGCGGCTGAAGATGGCGTAGGTCATGACCGGCAGCCGGGGGAGGGTGGCCGTCAGGGCCGCGGCCCAATCCGCCCCTGCCCGGCTGTCCACATAGGGCTGCAGGGCCCGGCGGAGGCGGTCCGGCCGGGGCGCATCGTAGAACACGGGGCCCACGGCGAAGTACAGGGCGCCGTTCCGGTCCGGCTCGTAGCTCAACGCCCATTGCATGCCGATGGGGGAGCCCAGGAGCACCGGCCGCTTATCCGTCTGGGCTGCATACTGGGACAGGCGCTGCAGTCCCTCGAACCGGCGGAAGGCCTCCTCCAGGACGGGGCGGTCCTCCTCCGGGCAGGAGGTGGCGATGAAGTCCCCCTCCGGGCGGCAGCACCATACGTAAATTTTTTCATTTTTCGGGATCAGGCTTTGCAGCAGGATCAAATTCCGCTCGGCGCGGGTCATCCCGTTTTCCATGGAAAGGGACCGTCCTTTCAGTGTTTTTCATGCTATGCTTCGATCCTATCACGGTTTTCCGGAATTCTCAACAGCTTTCCTGAATTTTTATAACTTTTCCCGGTATTTTGGCTTTACGCCTTCCGTGCGCCGGCCTACAATGGGATCGTAAGGCGGGCGGCAGGTCCAAGCCCGCGAAAAAACAGCAAGGAGCAGCACTATGAAAAAGAATCCCCAAGTCCTCGAACCTATGGTATATATCCTCATCCAGCAGGCGAGCTACGCAGCCAGCATCGGCTTCGGCATCTCCACTGCCATCATTGGCGTCATCATCATGGGCACCCGGATCCTGGATGCTGTGACCGACTCCCTTCTGGCTTTCGTGTACGACAGGGTGAACACCCGCTTCGGCAAGATCCGTATCCTGCTGATCGTGGGCTGGTTGATCCAAAGTTTCGGATTGCTGGGCATGTTCCATCTGTTCTCCAGCAAGGGGCTGGGCGTGGCGACCTTTGCCCTGTCTTATGTGGTTTACATCATCGGGTATACGCTGGTGAACATGACGGGACAGACCATTCCGGCGCTCATGTCGAACGATCCCAAACAGCGGCCGAAGATCGGCGTTTGGCTGACAGCCTTCAATTATGTCGTGCCTATGGCCTTGTCCATCGTGCTGAGCAACGTGATACTGAAAGCCGCCGGCGGCGAATACAACCAGGCGTACCTGTCCATGGCAGTGTTTATGGTCGTTGGATTGTCCGGTCTGGGCGTTCTCCTCACCTGCATCGGCGTTTCCGCCTTTGATAAACCGGAAAACTTCTCGGGCATCGGCAAGCATGAGCACCTGAAGTTCAAGGATATGATTGACGTGCTGTCCCACAACAAGCCTCTGCAGAGCTACATCGCAGCTCAGGCCAGTGATAAAATTGCCCAGCTGGTGGCGGGACAGGCTATCATCACCACGATGCTCTACGGCATCGTGATCGGGAATGTGGGTCTCGGCACCATTCTCTCCGCCATCGGCATGTTCCCCTCCATCATCTTCGCTGTGTTCGGTGCCCGGTATGCCGGCAAGCACGGCAGCAAAAAGGCCATCGTCGATTGGACCTGGGCCTGCATCGGCACCTCCGTGCTCATGATCCTCTTCTTTGTCCTGATCCGCAATAACACTGCGGCCATTGCCGCTATGGGAAGCCTGCCCATGATCGGGTATGTGCTCATCACCTTCCTCTGCCGTGGAACGCAGATGTGCGTCACCACATCCGCCACCTCGTTCATGGCAGATGTGATCGATTATGAGCTCGACCGAAGCGGACGCTATATTCCTGCTGTAGTCAGCGGTACCTACAGCCTTATCGACAAGATCATCTCCTCCTTCGGCGCCGTCCTTGCTACCGGCTGTATAGCTCTGATCGGTTATACCAACACCGTGCCGCAGCCCACCGATCCGCTGACGCCGAGCGTGTTCTGGATGACCCTGGCGCTGATGTATGTTCTGCCGATCATAGGATGGATCATTACGCTCATCGCAATGAAGCCCTGCAAGCTGGACAAGGCCGAGATGGTGGAGGTCCAGAAGCGGATCGCCGAGAAGAAGGCCGAAGCCAAAGCTGAGCTCGCGGCTGAATAAGGAAGACACGCATGCGTAAGAGCGTTACACTGACAAAGGGATGGCGGTTTCTGAAGGCCGCCATTCCTGTAGAGACGGCCATGGCCTACGCCCGGCAAGGGGAAGAGGTGACCCTGCCCCACACCTGGAACGCCCTGGACGGCCAGGACGGGGGCAACGACTACCACCGGGGCAAGTGTTGGTACGTGCGGGAAATACGGCCCGAGGAGCTGTCCGGGGAAGCTAACTTCCTGGAGATCAACGGGGCCAACCACACGGCTGAGGTCTATCTGGACGGGGCGCTGCTCGCCCGGCACGAGGGCGGCTATTCCGCCTTCCGGGTGGAGCTGCCCCATCCCGGCACCCTGGCCATTTCCGTGGACAACGGCGACAGCGACCGCGTCTACCCCCAGAAGGCGGACTTCACCTTTTACGGCGGCCTCTATCGGGACGTGAACATCGTGTCCGTGCCCCGGGAGCATTTCGAGCTTGTAAAGGACGGCACACCGGGGATCAAGGTGACGCCCGTGGTGGATCTTGGTAAAAAACGAGCCGTCGTCACCGTGGAGACCTGGCATAATGCCGAGACTGTGGACATCACCGTGAACGGAGAGACGAAGACCGTGGAGAACACCGCCGTGTTCACCATCGAAAACGTCCGCCTGTGGGATGGTGTATTCGACCCCTATCTCTACACTGCGTCGGCTAAGCTCCCTTCCGGGGATGAGGTCAGCGCCCGTTTCGGCTGCCGCATCTTCGATTTCGACCCGCAACAGGGCTTCCTGCTGAACGGCCGCCTTTATCCCCTCCGGGGCGTGAGCCGCCACCAGGACAGGAAGGGCAAGGGCAACGCCCTCGCCTATGAGGACCACGTTGCAGACATGGCCGTGATCCGGGAGATCGGCGCCAACACCGTGCGTCTTGCACACTACCAGCACGCCCAGGCCTTCTACGACCTGTGCGACGAGAACGGCATCGTGGTCTGGGCGGAGATCCCCTACATCACCATGCACATGGCGGACGGGCGGGAGAACACCCTCACCGCCATGCGGGAGCTCATCACCCAGTGCTACAACCACCCCTCCATCGCGGTCTGGGGCCTCAGCAACGAGATCACCGCCGCCAGCGCCGTGAATGAGGACCTGCTGGAGAACCATCGGCTCCTCAACGACCTGTGCCACAAGATGGACCCCACTCGGAAGACCACCATGGCCAACGTCTTCATGCTGGAGACCGACAGCCCCATCCTGGACGTTCCCGACGTGAACAGCTACAACCTGTACTTCGGCTGGTATCTGGGCGACATGGACGAAACGGACCGGTTCTTCGACGAGTACAACGCCCAGCACCCGGATCGGGTCATGGGCTTCTCCGAATACGGGGCCGACGCCAACCCCGCCTTCCACAGCAGCCGCCCCGAGAAGGGGGACTACACCGAGGAGTACCAGTGCCTGTACCACGAGCACATGCTGCGAATGATCGAGGCGCGCCCCTGGCTCTGGGCTACCCACGTGTGGAACCTGTTCGACTTCGCCGCCGACGGCCGGGACGAGGGGGGCAAGCATGGAGAGAACCAGAAGGGCCTGGTGACCTTCGACCGCTCCCTCCGCAAGGACGCCTTCTATCTCTATAAGGCCGCCTGGAACAAGACCGAGCCCTTCGTCCACCTCTGCGGCAAGCGGTACGAGAACCGGAACGAGCATGAGACCGAGATCAAGGTCTACGCCAACCAGCCGGAGGTCCGGCTCTATGTGGACGATACCCTGGTGGGCACGCAAACCGGCCACACCGTCTTCACCTTCCGGGTGCCCCTGTTGGGCGAACATATGATCCGGGCCGAGGCTCCGGGCTGCATCGACGCCATGGTGATCCGGTATGTGGCGGAGCCGGACGAAAGCTACGTCTTCAACAAGGCCGCCGCCAGCGTCGCCAACTGGTTCGACGCGGAGAAGCCGGACCCCGCCTGCTTCTCCGTCCAGGACACCCTGGGCGAGATCCGGCAGCACCCCCAGGCCGGACCCATCGTGGAGGCCATGATGGCCAAAGGTGCCTCCGAGCGGGGCGACGTGGCCGAGGCCGTGAAGGACAACCCGGCGCTCCAGCGGATGATGGGCCGCATGACCATGCTGAGCCTGTTGAAGCAGGGCGGCGCCGACGAGGAGAGCATCCGGCAGTTGAACCGGGTTTTGCAGGGGATCCGCAAATGAAGACCTACGTACAACAGATCATGCTGGGCACGGTGACGGGCAGCGAGGAAGCCGCCCGCGCCACGCTCCGCCGCGTCAGGGCCGCCGGATACGACGGCCTTGAATTGAATCGGTTCATGACCCGGCCCACCTCGCTTATGGTCCGGCTGCTGACGAAGGCCGCCGGCATGCCCACGGGCAGGGGCGGGAAGCTGGATTGGCCCAAGCTGATGGGGGAGAGCGGGCTCGAGACTATCAGCTACCACGCGGACCTGGGGAGCCTCGAACGGGAGGCCGCCGCTGTCGCTCAGGAGGCGAAGGCCCTGGGCACGGACAAAGTGGTGGTCACCGGCATGTACCGCTTCGACTACGGCAGCGAACAGGCGGTGAAGGACCTGGCCCGGCGGCTCAATGCAGCCGGGGCGGCCCTGAAGGAACAGGGCTTGTCCCTTCTATACCACAATCACAACGTGGAATTGCTGTTCGTGCAGCCGAAGGTCCGCGCCTATGATATACTGATAGACGAGACGGACCCAGCCCTGGTGAGCTTCGAGTTCGACAGCTATTGGTTCGCTGACGGGGGCGCGGATTCCAAGGCATGGATGCGCCGCCTGGGTACCCGCATGCAGCTCTGGCACGTGACCGACCGGGGCAGCCGCCAAACCGGCCCCGCCATGACGCCCATTGTAAAGTGCGACAGCCTGGAGTTGGGTACGGGGAACATGGACCTGGCGGGCATGCGCGAGATCGCCCTCGAAAACGGCGTGGAGGCCGTGATCCTGGAGAGCCACAAAAACTGGATCCACAAGGACCCGATCAAGAGCCTGGAGTTGAGCGCCGAATATCTGAAGGGATGGAAATGACCATGGACTTAAGAGACCTGTTCATCACCACGGAGCGCCCCTACAAGGAGGGGGCCGTGGAGGTGTTCGCCCATGCGATCCCCGCAGGGGCGGTGGAGAAAGCAACCCTGACCGTCACCGCTCTGGGGGTCTACGAGGCGGAGCTCAACGGCCGGAAGGTGGGGGACGTCCTCTTCGCCCCCGGCTACACCTACTATCCCCGGGA
>CACXNN010000104.1 GCA_902768995.1 uncultured Eubacteriales bacterium
AAACGACAAATATTTTTGAAAACAGCCCCAAAAACTTCATTATGAGAAAAAATGAGCAAAAAAAGAGCCGAACCATACGGTATGCGCATGAATTCGGCTGTCGGAGAAAAGGGCGTTTTAGCGTGTCAAATATGTTCTGAAAAAAAGGATTTTGTGCGAGAGCACAGGAAATAGCGGTTGTCAAATGTGCGAATGAAACTGTTCAAGCAAGGGGTTTTGCAAGATTGGTGTGCGATTGGTGTAAATTGGTGTATTTTGGACGAAAAAACGGGGTGACAAAAATGCATAAAAAAAGCACCTTGGACACTTCCAAGGTGCTATGTGGTGATGATTAGTACAGCTTCGCGCCGGCGGGGATGTGAGGGTCCAGCATCAGGAGATTCAACCGTTCTTCGCCGTTTTCCTTGTGGAGGGCGGAGAGGAGCATACCGCAGGATTCAAGTCCCATCATCGGACGCGGCGGCAGGTTGGTGATCGCCACGCAGGTCTTGCCGATGAGCTGTTCGGGCTCATAATAGGCGTGAATGCCCGATATAATCGTGCGGTTCACGCCGGTTCCGTCGTCCAGCGTGAACTTGAGGAGCTTCTTGGACTTGGGCACCGCTTCGCAGTTGAGCACTTTCACGGCCCGGAAATCGGACTTACTGAAGGTCTCGAAATCCACGAAATCCTTGAACAGGGGCTCGATCTCCACGTTGCTAAAGTCGATTTTCTCTTCGGCGGGAGCCGCTTTTTCGGCCTCCTGCGCCGCCTTGCAGGCCTCCTGAGAGGGGCAGGTAAAGCAGGCACATTCGAAATCGGCGGGCCCCTCCGCCTTCTCGGCGGCGGCATCGCTATTGACCTTCTGCGCGCCCTTCACCTTCATTGTGGGGAACAGGATCACGTCCCGGATGGTGGGGGAATCGGTGAGCAGCATGACCATGCGGTCGATGCCGATGCCGATGCCGCCGGTGGGGGGCATGCCGTACTCCATGGCCGCCATGAAGTCCTCGTCGATCTGCATGGCCTCGTCGTCGCCCTTGGCCCGTTCCTGAGCCTGCTGGATGAAGCGGCTGCGCTGGTCGATGGGGTCGTTGAGCTCCGTGTAGGCGTTGGCGTACTCATGGCCGCAGATGAAGAGCTCGAACCGGTCCACGATGTCCTTGCTGCCCGCCTTCAGCTTGGTCAGCGGGGAGTTCTCGATGGGATAGTCGATGATGAAGGTGGGCTCCATGAGCTTCTCCTCCACGAAGGCGTCGAAGGCCTCGGCCAAAATCTTGCCCTTGGTGGCGGTCTTGTCCTTCAATTCGAGGCCCAGCTCCCGGGCGATGGCCCGGGCTTCCTCGTCGGAGGCGCAGCCGTAGATGTCCTTGCCCGTATACTCCTTCACCGCGTCGTTCATGGAGAGGCGGCGGAAGGGAGGCGTCAGGTCCACTGGCTGGCCCTGGTAGCTGATCTTGGCGGTGCCGTTCACCAGCTCCGAGCAGCGGGAGAAGAGCTGCTCGCACAGGTCCATCATGCCCCTCAGGTCCGTGTAGGCCTGATACACCTCGATGGTGGTGAACTCCGGGTTGTGGGTGGCGTCCATGCCCTCGTTGCGGAACAGGCGGCCGATCTCGTACACCCGCTCGAGCCCGCCCACGATGCACATCTTCAGGTGCAGCTCCGTGGCGATGCGCATGTACATGTCGATGTCCAGGGTGTTGTGGTGGGTCACGAAGGGCCGGGCGGAAGCGCCGGAAGCCACGGTGTTGAGCACCGGGGTCTCCACCTCCATGAAGCCCTCGCCGTCGAGATACCGCCGGATCTGGGCGATGATGGCGCTGCGCTTGCGGAAGGTCTCCCGGACCTTGTCGTTCATGAACAGGTCCACGTACCGCTGCCGGGTCCTTGAGCCCGTGGAACTTCTCGGGCAGGGGCCGGAGGGACTTAGAGAGCAGCGTCAGCTCCTTGGCGTGGACGGACACCTCGCCCGTCTTGGTCTTGAACACGAAGCCCTTCACGCCCACGATGTCGCCGATGTCCCAGGTCTTGAAGGCGGCGTAGGGCGCCTCGCCCACGTCGTCCCGCTTCACGTAGATCTGGATGTCGCCCTTGCCGTCCAGCACGTGGGCGAAGCTGGCCTTGCCCATGATGCGCTTGCTCATCATGCGGCCGGCGATGCTCACCTCCTTGTTCTCGTAGGCGTCGAAATCCGCCTGGATGTCGGCGCTGTGGGTATCCTGGTCGTAGCGGATGACGGCAAAGGGGTCCTTGCCCTCCGCCACCAGGGCGGCGAGCTTGTCACGACGGATTTGAAGCAGCTCCGAGAGCTGCTCCGCGGTGATCTCCTGGGTCTGTTCAGGACTCCTCTTATGCGTTGATGCAGACGATCTCCAGCTCCAGCAGGCCGCCGGGGGTGTGCACGTCCACCTTCTCACCGGACTTGTGGCCCAGCAGGGCGGCGCCGATGGGGGACTCGTTGGAGATCTTGCCCTTGCGGGGGTCGGCCTCGGTGGTGCCCACGATCTGGTAGGTGGTCTCGAAGCCGTTCTTGGCGTTGCGCACGGTCACGGAGGTGCCGATGTTCACGCCGCCGGAGGCCATGGCGCTCTCGTCGATGATGTGCACGTGCTGCAGCTCGTCCTCCAGCACGGCGATGTCGTATTCGTTCTTCGCCTGCTCGTTCTTGGCGGCGTCATATTCCGCATTCTCGCTCAAATCGCCGAAACCCCGGGCGATCTTCAGCATCTCGGCGATCTCCAAGCGGCGCTCGCCCTTCAAATAATCCAGCTTCTGCCGGCGCTTTTCCACTTCCCGTTCGGTCAGCCAAATCTCTGCCATGTTCTTTTTATCTCCTTGTTTATGGGCCGCACACGTTCCGGCCCTTAATTCATACTATTATATTGATCGCACCCGTCCCTGTCAAGCAGTAACCCGCCCGGTTTTCGCTGTATTCGTCGTATTTTTTTCTTGCTTTTTCAATGAGACTCCTGTATAATACATTGCTATAGACTAAGGAAAGGGGATTGACAAGCCATGCTGCAGATCGCTACACTTTGGCAGGCAGGCAGGCAGGCAGGCAGGCAGGCAGGCAGGCAGGATAAGTCTACCCTTATAAGCTTTTTTGATCTGATACACGACGCACGCGGTTTGCGGGGATGATCCTCGCAGACGGCGTGTTTTTTTGCACTTTTTCACAGGGCAAACCCCGGATATGCCGGGTGAACCATAGAATGATAAAGAAAGGAGGGAAAAGTCATGAAAGAGTATGAAAAGCCTCAAATGGAAATCATTGAGCTGAGCGGCGCAGGTGTGATTGCTCAAGATCCGTTCTACCCAAGTGCGGAGGGTGAAGAAGGTTGGGATGATGATAATTAAAAACAGAAGCAGGAATGAGCACAAACATAATATATGGCTGCTTTAGGGGAAGGATATGATTGTAATACGAAAAACGGACGCAACGATTGCCAGGGTTCTCCCAACGATTAGCGTTCGTCCAGACGTGTTATACATTCCTTCCCAGTTTGCCTTGCCATTTGAGCATAACGGAAAACGGTATTGCTTCAACAATCTGACAAAGCAGTGCATTGAGGGCAGCGTACCAGTAGCAGCCAAAGCAGGAGAAGGTTTTGACGAGCTGATCAAGGCCCAATTTCTCGTGCCGGCGGACAAGGACGAGTGCGCCTATTACAATCAGATTTCCTCCCTCATGCGGGTCTATTCCCGGAAGAAGGGCATCCGCGGTTATACCATCCTGCCCACTCTAGGCTGCAACGCCCGGTGCGTCTATTGCTACGAGGAGGGCATGCAACAGGTTACCATGACTCCGGAAATCGTGGAGCAGGCCATTCGCTTCATCCTGGACACCCATCAGGGCGACAGGGTGAAGCTTTCCTGGTTCGGCGGCGAACCGCTACTGTGCCCGAACATCATCGACCGGATTTGTGAGGGCATGCGAGACGCCGGGCTGGAATACAAGAGCAGCATGATTTCCAACGGCAGCCTCATCACCCCGGAGATCATCGGCAAGATGGGCGGGGACTGGAAGCTGACCCACATCCAGGTGTCCATGGACGGGGCGGAGGCGGACTACATCCCTCGCAAGCATTATTACAACTATCAGGATCAATACAGGAAAGTCATGGAGGCAGTCAGCGCCATGAGCGCGGCGGGCATTTCTGTCACCGTCCGTTGCAACGTGGACGAGCAAAACTGGGGCCGCATCCCCCAGTATTTGCAGGATTTGTCGGTGGGCGTGGCGAATAAGGAAAAGGTAAGCGTGTACTTTGCTCCGCTGAACGCAGTGCGCATGAGCGAAAACGATCTGGCTCTTTGGACGAAGCTCAGGGACCTGCGTCCGCTGGTCGAAGGAGCCGGCTTCCGGTTCCGCCCCTTCCTTGGTCTGGGAACGGCTTTTCGCACGTTTCATTGCATGGCGGACGCCGGCAGCGTGGTCGTCGCGCCTGACGGCAGCCTGTACCCCTGTGAGCATTGCCCGCCGGGGAGTCGGCTTGGGGACATCTGGCACGGCGTCACCGACGAGGCAGCAAGGCGTGAGTTTTGCCGGGTGGACAGGACGCGGGAGAAGTGCAAGACCTGTTCCTTCCTGCCGGACTGCACCAGCTTTGCCGCCTGTCCCGTGCAGGATACCCATTGCCGGGAGGTGCATGAAATGATGGCGATCGACGCGTTGAGGCGCATGGTGGACCGCCAGGAAAGCGAGATCGGGGGCGAGGACGGCCCCATCTGTTAAGGAGAATTATATGAAGCTGAAGGATAGTTTTATTGTTCAGGACATTGAGGACACCCAATTTCTCGTACCCCTGGTAGGGGAAGCCTTCCAGGGCATTGTGCGCAGCAATGGGACCGCGGCCTTCATCGTGGACTGCTTGAAGCAGGAGACCACGGAGGAAGGGATCGTGGACGCCATGTGCGCCGAGTACAACGCGCCGCGGGAGGTCATCGCCGCCGACGTGGCGGAGATCCTGGAAAAATTGCGGAGCATTCACGCTTTGGAGGAATAAGCCGTCCGATCGCATTTGACCTTCGCCGGGTGGGGGCTCTTGACCGCGCAGCGGTCAAACATCACTGGCGGCAGCCAACATCACTTGGCCGCACGGCCATGCATCACTGTGCCGACCGGCACAACATCACTTTGGGGCTGTTTCGAGAAGAAACAGCCCCAATATCATACTTGCAGCAGTTGCCGCAGTTCCTCCATGGTTTTTACCTGACTCAGGGCTTTTTTCAGGCCCGAGGCTCCCCGGCGGCCGGTGAAGTAGAGGGGGAGGTGCTTTCTTAGCTCCACCATGCCGTGGTCCCCCTTGGCGGCGAGCTCCAGCGCTCCGTGGCGGAGGATCCGCTTCTTCAATTCCTGCCCCTCCGGCGGGGCGAAATCTGTTCCGTTCAGGGCGGCCCGTATCTCGGAGAACACCCAGGGCCGGCCCAGGGCCCCCCGGCCGATCATGAGCCCGTCGCAGCCCGTCTCCTCCAGCATGCGGCAGGCGGAGGGCCCGTCCACCACGTCCCCGTTTCCCACCACGGGGATGGATACGGCATGCTTCACGGCCTCGATCTCGTTCCAGTCGGCGACGCCGCTGTACTGCTGCATGCGGGTCCGGGGATGGAGGGTCAAGAAAGATGCCCCCGCCGCCTCCGCCATCCGGGCGAAGTCCGCCGACACGATGTGCCCCTCGTCCCAGCCGGAGCGGAACTTCACGCTGACAGGCAAAGTCGTGTGCCGTACCACCGCGGAGATCACCTTTTCCGCCAGAGGCAGGTCCAGCAGCAGGGCGCTGCCGTCCCCGTTCCCGGCGATCTTCCGGGCCGGGCAGCCGCAGTTGATGTCCAGGCAAAAGAGGTCGTCCCCCAGCTCCTCCGTGACCACCCGGGCCGCCACGCCCATGGACACGGGGTCGCTGCCGAAGAGCTGCACCCCCAAGGACCCCTCCTGGGGGCCGGGACGACACAGGAGCCTCGTTTTTTCGTTAGCGTGCAGGAGCCCCTTGGCGGAGATCATCTCCGTGAAGGCGAGATCGCAGCCCTCCTCCCGGCACAGACGCCGAAAGACCGCGTCTGAATACCCGGCCATGGGGGCCAGGAGCAGAGGCGGCTGCTGAAAGAGTTCGTGGACGGTCATAGGAAGGGGGTGGGGGTGATGATGGAGAGCCGGGGCCCCGGCACCGGGGACTCCGTGGGCGTGGCCATAGGCAGCGGCGAGCGCTCCGGGTCCGGCGTGGGCAGAGGATCGATCTTGGGGTCCACCGTCAGGGTGGTGATGTTGCTGATGCGCCAGCTGCCGTTGACCTTGCTGACGGTCAGCCGGTAGCGGATGGGCGTCCAGGGCGGCGGATCGCTGTCCGGGTCCACGGCGTTGGAGTTGGCGGTGCCCACGATCCGGTCCGCCTGCTCCAGCACGTCCACGGACAGGTCGCTGAGCCAGGGCCACACCCGGATATGGGAGAACTCCAATATATAATTATAGGAAGTAACGGTGTAGGGCTGGTAGGTGGCGTCGTAGAGCCGCCCATCGGAGGCGATGCAATCGCTTGTGAAGTAGCTGTCCAGCTCCTCCCGGGGCCCGTCTTGTAGCACGCACTCGATCCGAAGGGCCATGCCCTCGTTCACCAGGATGTACAGGTTGGCGAGCCGGGCGCAGGACACGAAGGCCAGCACGCACAGCATCACGCCCAGGAAGATGAGGGCGATGGTGCGGGCGATGTATAGCGACGACCGGCTGAAGAAACGGAGCCGGTCCGCCTGCTTGCGCAGCTTTTTGATCTTCTGTGGCGATCTTTCCGACATAGCTCCTCCCAAACAGCCTCATCATAGCATAAAAAGCACGTATTTTCAATGAAAAGAATGTGTCAGGACTGTGTAAAAAAATATGAAAAATAATTTGAAAAAAGGTATTGACAAAGAGAAGCCCCAGAGGTATACTGTCAAAGCTGTCGCGGGAAACGAGCGCGAGCGCAAGGGAAACGGGGCAGCGAAAGCACCTTGAAAACTATATAGCGAAACAACAAACAA
>CACXNN010000105.1 GCA_902768995.1 uncultured Eubacteriales bacterium
CCCCAGTCCTTCCAGCCGCTGGCGCCCTTGCTGGTCCAGGCCAGGGTCAGCTCCTTGACGCCCGAGATGGGCAGGGAGAAGGGAAGGGGCGCGGAGGCGTCGTCCATATCCTTGAATTCAGCCAATAGAATGCCATCGCCGAATATCTGCAAGGTGGCCGAGGCGCGGTACAAGTCCGCCTTCTCCCCCTGGGGAAAGGCCACCGTCCCGGTGAAGGTGGTGAAATCCTCGTCCAGGGCGAAGGTGACGGACCCCACGTCCGCCCAGAGGCTGTGGGCGTATTCATTTGCCTGAACGTCCGACAGGACTTGATCCCGGGCCACGGTGCTTATGGCGCCGGTCCGGGGGCTGGTTGTTTCGTCTCGCAGGATGGGGCGGTCCACCAGATAGAAGATCATGGCGGTCCTTATCTCGGCACGCAGAGCCTTTACCTGCTCGGAATCGATCCACAGAAGCGCTTCCTCCAGCAGGGCGCAGGCACCGTCCAGGTCTTCCACCTCCCGCATCGACTGAGCGCGGGATAAGATATCTGCCTCGTATTCATGGCGGATCAGCTGATCGAGATACTCCAGTTCATAGGAATCGGGCGATTGCTCCCGTAGGTCCGCCACAAAGGCGAAGGCCTTTTCCGGGTCCTCCGCGGTGAGGAGCCGCCGTGCTTCCTCAGTCCAGCTGTGGTAGATCTGCCCGGCCTTCAGCTTGCCCACATCCGCCAGCGCGGTGGAAAGATCCATATCCCCTTCCAAAATAGATAAGCATGCCGACAGCACGGCTTCAGCGTCATCGTACCGGCCGTCCGCCATGTCGGCCTCCGCCTGGTCCAGGGTCGTGTTTTTATAGAGGGCTTCCGCCTGCATCAGCCGGTACGGAGCGCCCTCGTCGGCGATCAGCGACTTGCGGTAAAGGGGTATGGCAGAGCCGTAATCGCCCTGCTGATACAGGGCGTCCGCTTGGGCAAGGTCCGTCCGAGCTTGCTCCATTTTCTCCGCATCATGGCGGCAGCGGGACACATCCTGCTGGGGAAGGCCGGTTTTAGACAGGGCGGACAGGATGCCCATGATACGATCAAAGCTGATCTCCTTTGCGTAATACCGCTGTAGCTGATCCTCCACGTACGCCTTCAATTGGGCCGCTGACTCCCGACGGCGCGTTTCGGAGGCAGCTAGGTGCGCGGCATAGACGGCGCCCGCGCCCGTAAACTGTTCCCGATGCAGGTCCATGGTAAAGCGAAACAGGGGGTCCAGCAGCACCGCCCCCGCCAGCAGCAACAACAGCAGCGATATGAGGATGATCCACTTGGCTGTCTTCATTTGAGTTCGATCACCTGGATGCCGTCCTGATCGTAGAGGAGGGCGCCGCTGGTCAGGAAGTAATCCATGTCGACGGCGTAGCTGGAGCGCTCCGACGATCCGATGTATATATACTGAACTCCGTATTTTTCGAACAGCTCCTGGTTGTCCGCCGGAGCTTCGAACATGGCGGAGATGTCCGCCTTGCGCTCGCTGGTGTCGATGCCGTGATAGTAGAGGAACAGGTCCGGCCCGCAGACGATGCTCCGCCCCGTCAGCACCGACACGGGGTTCAGGTGCCAGTTGCAGTCTGCCAGGAAGACGCCGTGGGCGTCCGTATTCTCGCGGATATAGTCGGCCGCCTGGATGTCCGCCCGGTTGAAGATCATGTAGGAGCTGCGCCACTCCCGCAGGATGGTCATGGGCCCGGAGATAAAGAGGGAGAAGCCCAGCAGGAAGGCGAGCAGCCCACGGCTGGCGTAAACGCCCCTGTTTTTGCCACTGGCGTCCCGGGTGGACAGATACAGGGACGCGAACAAAAGCGCCATTCCGAGGCCCACAAAGCCCAACAACAGCGCAAAGGAGAGGGACACGGGCAGGGTGGAGCTGCTGCTGTCCCCCAGCAGGCGATACAAGAGGTACGCCGCGACGGCGGAGGAAAGCAGGAGCAGCAGGGCAGCCCAGCCATCGCTCTCCCTGGTGGCATGGGCTTTATAAATCTGCACGGAAAGGTAGATCAAAAAGGCCAGCAGGAACAGCTCCGTGACCACGCCGAAGGCAGGCAGGTCCACGGTGCTGTCGTAGCGGTGGGATATGAGGGCCGACAGGAGCAGCAACAGCCCCAGGCCGACGGCGGCGATCCCCAGCGCGGACAGGGCGGCGACCCGCGCCTTGGGGACGGTTCTATACCGGTGGGACAGCCGATGATCGAGGACGCTCAACAGCTTGGCCGTCAAAGCGCACAAACAGAAGAACCAGGCGAACAGGAGCTTGTTGTTGTCGTAGATGTTGGGCTGGAAAACCACTACCTCGGAGACGAGCCACAGGACCAGGAAGCCTCGGGCGATCCGCCGATCCCGCCGGGACAGCAGGAGCAACCCGAAGGGCAGCAGGATGAACAGCCACCCCAGGTTCTTCACGTAGAACCACAGGAAGGAGTCAACCTCGTTGGCCCAGTTGAAGTGGAGGCGCACCATGCCGCTTTCCGATGCCTGCTGGAAGGCGAACCCAAAGAGCTGAGGCGCGGCCAGGAGCACCGCAAGGCATCCGTAGCAGCCCCACTGAACCAGCCGCTTCCTGTCGAAATGGCGCACCAGGTCCTCCACGCAGTAGGTGGCGCTGACGATGCCCAGAGCCAGGAAGGAATGGGTGTGGATGAGGGGCAGCCCCCCGGCAAAGAGGATTAAAGGCGGAAGGGCCGCCTTCCGGTTTTCGAAGGCGAACCGGAGCAAAAGGTACAGGCAGGGAAACAGGAACGCCCAGCCAAAGAGGGTGGCCCGCTGGGGGATCAGCATGTCCACGATGGGATTGACCCAGCGAAGCCCGATCCGGGGCAGGTTGGTGGGGGTCACATAGAAGTCGTTGAGCAGGTAGGAGAGGTTGTTGGTGTAACCGCTTTCCCCGATGAGGGCGCCTACGGTGGAGGCGCCGTTGAGACGATCGAAGAAGTAGATGAACCCGAAACCGCCGCCAACGAAGAAAAGGTAAGTGGCGAAACGGGCCCGATCCGCCCGCTTGAGCCAGGCCTGAAAGGCGAAGTACACGCCCAGGATCACCAGCCCATAGGCGTACAGGGCGGGCAGCAGGTAGGCCCAGCGGAGGCTCGATCCAAACTGGAACAGGGAGGCGCTGGGCACCTCGCAAAGGAAGGGGTAGTTGACGGTGTGACCGGGGAAGATGCTGTACTCCGGCGGGAAGAAGCCCTGCTCCGCCAGGCTGGAGATGAACCCCAGGTGCATGGCAAGATCCCCGTAGGTGGTCTGGCCCACGTAGTAGCCGTCCGACTTGGGCTCGAGGATATGGGTGGAGAAGAGATAGGCCCCGATAAGGAAGATCGGCATAAGCCACAGGAGGGGCAGGAGGGAGCGAAGTTCAGCCGCTGTAGCTGCATGCGCTTTTTTCTTTTGCAGCAGGCACAGGACGGTGAGGGCCGCCATGAGCACAGCCCCCAGGATATGGCTTACCGTGCCGAAGCCCAGGACGAAGGAAAAGAGGCTGGGGAGCCAGATGCTGCCGAACAGGCCCAGCGTCAAACCCATCCACAGGCGGCGGGGGAAGGATTCGGTTGAAAACAGGTATCTGCCGATGAGGACGCCGGCCGCGGCGTAAAACAGCAGATACAGGATGGACAGGATCATAGGACCTCCGAAAGACTTTGTTAGATTATAGCATGCTTCGATCCCTTTTGGAAACAGAAAACCCTCCCAAAAGGAGGGTCAGAACGTTGAAATTCTGTAAATCTTTTATTTCGTCAGAAACAGCACGCCGATGCAGCCGGGGCCGCAGTGGGAGGAGATGGTGCAGCCGGCGGTGGTAATGATGATCTCGCCCCAGGGGCCATACTTTTCCACCTCCGCCTTCATCCACTCGATGTCCTCCGCGGGGAAGCCAGAATGGGTGATGAAGATCCGGTCCCGCACGATGTCGGTCCGCCCGTCCAGCTGATCATGGATGTAGGCGATGATGCACTTCTTCAGCTTTCCGAAGTACTTCTTGCCCACGGTCATACCGCCGTTCTGGTCGTTGAGCACCCGGATGCTGGGCTTGATGCTCATGAGGTTCGCCCCCATATGGGCCAGGGAGGAGCAGCGGCCGCCTGCGTGGAGGAAGGCCAGGGTGTCCAGGATGAAGCTGGCGGAGTTCTTCTGATTCAGGGCTTTCACTTCCTCGTAGATGGTGGCGGCGTCCATGCCCTTCTTCACCCGTTCCCCGGATTCGCAGACCAAAAGGCCGGTGCCGGTGGACAGGCAGCAGGAGTCGATCACGTATACGCCGGGGACCTCCTCGGCCGCCATGACCGCGTTCTGATGGGTCACGGACAGGCCGGAGCCCAGGGAGATATGGACCACATCGTAGCCCTGGCTGGTGAGGCGCTGGAAGACCTCCTCGTATTCGCCCACGCTGACCGCGCTGGTCTTGGGCAGGGAGCCCGTCTTCTCCCAGTTGTCATAGATCATCTCGTTAGTTATATTGACGCCGTCCAGGTACTCCTGCCCGTTCATGGTCACATGCAGGGGGATGAGCTCCACGTCGTAGCGCTCCGTCAGCATGGGGCCGATGTCGCAGGGGGTGTCGGCGGTGATCTTCACAGGTCTTGCCATAGGATGTTCCTCCTTAGTTGTTGAAAACCATAGTATCAGATTATGGCGAGTTCGTCAAATGGGAAAGGGGAAAGGGCATTATTTCGTGTACACGTACACGTTGCCGCTCATGGTGTCGATGTCGAACAGGGCGTCGCCGTCCCCCAAGGTCAGCTGCTTGGCGCCCACGGCGGT
>CACXNN010000106.1 GCA_902768995.1 uncultured Eubacteriales bacterium
CCCGTGGCCCCCGGCGTCCAGTCCGACCGGGTGTTCATCACCAACCTGTCCAACTTCATCCAGCCCTTTATCCGCTACGAGCTCACCGACCGGGTCATCATCCACGATGGCCCCTGCCCCTGCGGCCGGACCACCCGGTGGCTGGAGATCGAGGGCCGCACCGACGATATCTTGACCTTCTCGGGCGGCGTCCGGGTGGCGCCCATGTCCCTCTACAAGGTGCTGGAGGAGGTGCCCGCCCTCCGCCGATTCCAGCTGGTCCAGCGGGCGGCGGATCGGGTGGAGCTGCGGGTCCTGTCTGACGAGCCCGAGGCCGCCTTCGCGGCGGCGAAGGGGGCTCTGGAAACCTTCTTCGAGAGCAAGGGGCTCCGGGTGGCGATCCTGCCCTCGGATACGCCCCCCAGCCCGGACCCGGTCAGCGGCAAGTTCAAGCACGTGTACCGGGCGAAGGATTGAATCGGCGGTCGAAAAGGAGTATACTGCAGGCAGCAACGGGAAAAAGAGGCGGATATGATCGACATCATCATTTTGAACGGCAGCGTTTTGGACGGCTCCGGCCGGGACGCTGAACGGCTGGACCTGGGCGTCCGGGGCGGGAAGATCGCCGCCCTGGGGGACCTGCGGGAGGCAGAGGCGGCAAAGGTCGTGGACGCCGCCGGGAAGATAGTGTGCCCTGGCTTTTTGGACCTCCATCGCCACGCGGACGGGGCCCTGTTCCGGCCCGGCTACGGGGATTGCGACCTGTTTCAGGGGATCACCACCGTCGGCAACGGCAACTGCGGCCTGTCCCTGGCCCCCCAGGCGGGGCCCTACCGGGAGGCCATCGCCGCCTATCTCAAGCCGGTGACCGGCGACTTCGAGGGGGTGCCCGTGGACACCATGGCCGATTACCTCAGCGCCCTGAAAGCCTGGCCCCTGCCCGTGAACGCCCTCATGCTGGCGGGCGGCGGCACCATCCGCTCGAGCGTGGCCGGATTTCAAAAGCTGCGGCTGGAGGACCAGGACTTTGCAGCCATCCACGCCCGTCTCGAGCGATCTCTCGCCGACGGGGCGGCGGGCGTATCCCTGGGCCTCGGGTACGCGCCGGAGTGCTACTACACCACCGACGAGCTCATTCGCGCCCTGGAGCCCATCCGAAACACCGACACCGTTTTGTCCGTCCACATGCGGGAGGAGGCCATGAAGCTGCTCCCGTCCATCGACGAGATGATCTCGGTGGCCAAGGCCCTGCGAGTGCCCCTCCAGATCAGCCATCTCAAGGGCAGCGGTCGGGAGAACTGGGGCAGGCTCATCCCCCAGGCCCTGGACCGGATCGCCAAAGCCCGGGCGGAAGGGCTGGACGTTTGCTGCGACGTGTACGCCTACACCGCAGGCAGCACCCAGCTCATCCACATCCTGCCGCCGGAATTTTTGCAGGGGGGCCCCGCCGCCATCACGGAGCGGCTCCGGGACAGCGCCGCCCGCAGGCGCCTCCTGGACCGGCTGGAAAACGGTCGGGATTTCGACAACTACGTGTATCTGGTGGGCTGGGAGAACATCTTCGTCTCCGCCCTGAAGCGGCCGGAGGACGCCTCCTACGTGGGCAAGTCCATCGCCCAGGCCGCGGGGGACAAGGACCCGGCCGTCTTCGCCCTGGACCTCCTGCGAGACAACGACTGCGAGGTCACCATGATCGACTTCATCACCACGGAGGAGGACATCGCCCGGATATTGCAGAGCCCGTTCGCCTACAGCATCTCCGACGCCACCTTCCCCACCGGTGGGAAGCTCCACCCCCGGGTCTACGGGGCCTTCAGCCAGGTGATCGAGACCTATGTGAACAAAATGCACGCTTTGACCCTGCCGGAGGCCGTGAACCGGATGACCCGGCGTCCCGCGGACCGGTACGGGCTAAAGGACAAGGGCCGCATCGCCCTGGGCGCGGACGCGGATATATTGGTGTTCGACCCTGCCCGGGTCCATGTGACCGCCACCTACGATCAGCCGGCGCAGCGGGCCGAGGGCATGGACTATGTGATCGTGAACGGCCGGATCGCCCTGGAGAACGGGCGGCTCACCAGCGTGCAAGCAGGAAACGTATTGGAGGGTAAAAAATGATCAGCGAATCTTTGCAGCAAGAGACCCTGGACCTTTTGCAGCGGCTCGTCGCCTGCCCCAGCCTGTCCGGCCAGGAGCAGGGGGTGGCGGACATTTTGAAGGAGTATTTAGCCCAAAACGGCTTTTCCACCCTGGAGATCGACCGGTACGGGGACCTGGTGGCCGGCGTGGCCGGGGCTCGGCCCGGCGTCCGGCTCCTGTTCGACGGCCATATGGACACCGTGCCCGCCGACAACGCGGGGGACTGGACCACGCCCCCCTTCGTGCCCGTGATCCGGGACGGGAAGCTCTACGGCCGGGGCACCAGCGACATGAAGGGGGCGGACGCCGCCTTCGCCGTGGCCGCCGCCCAGTACCTCCGGGAGAGGGGCCGGGATTTTGCCGGGGAGCTCTGGTTTGCCGGGGTGGTCCAGGAGGAGTGCTTCGAGGGCGTCTGCGCCAAGGAGGTGGCAAAGCGCATCCGGCCGGACCTGGTCGTCATCGGCGAGGCCTCCGAGGGGAATCTGAAGCTCTCCCAGCGGGGCCGGGCAGAGATCGTGCTGGAGACCTTCGGCGTGCCCTGCCACAGCGCCAACCCGGAGAAGGGCGTCAACGCCGCCGCCCACATGTGCGCCCTCATTAACGAGATCTTGAAGCTCCCGCCCACCAAGGACCCCCGGATGGTGGGGGACGGCATCCTGGTGCTGACGGACATCAAGTCCGATCCCTATCCCGGCGCGTCCGTGGTGCCCCACTACTGCCGGGCCACCTTCGACCGGCGGCTGCTGGTGGGGGAGACCAGGGAGAGCGTGCTTGCGCCCATCCAGGCCATCATCGACCGGCAGAAGAAGCTGGACCCCACCCTGAACGCCCGGGTGTCCTACCCCATGGGCAGCGCCGTCTGCGCCACCGGTGAGACGGTGGAAGCGGAGCGGTTCTTCGCCCCCTGGTGGTTCGCCCCCGACGAGCGGACGCTGCGGGTGAAGGCGGCCATGGAGGCGCGGGGCCTGACGCCCGAGATCACCGGCTACAGCTTCTGCACCAACGGCAGCTACTACGCGGGCGAGGCGGGCATCCCCACCTTCGGCTTCGGCCCCTCCCGGGAGAACCTGGCCCACACGGTGGACGAGCACATCGCCCTCACGGACCTCTACGATGCCGTGGACGGATACCTGGCGATCTTGCATTCGATTTTAGAGTAAAGGAACAATTGAAAGCAAGGCACCTTTTCTTTGTAAAGAAAAGGTGCCCAAAAGAAACGCAAATGGGAAGTATGGCTGGCGCTGTACTTCCTTTTGGGTTGTGTTCACATCTTCGGCAGATATTTCTCCGGGTTCTCGGGGAGGCCGTTGATCAAAAGCTCGTAGCGGAGGACCACCAGCCGGGTGTCGCCCTTAGGCTCCGGCAGCACCGCCACCTGCTCCCCCTTCTTCACCCGCTGATACAGCTCCACCAGCGGCCGCTGGCAGCCGATGATCCGGGACAGGCACCCGGTCTCGTCGTGGAGGATGTCGATGACCAAACCCAGTTCCCCCCGGTCCCCGCAGTAGACCACCACGCCCCCTTCAGGCGCCATGACCCGGGTCACGCTCTCAGTGCTGATCTCGGTGCCGTAGCACATGCCCCGGTCCGTCATGCCGAAGGAGGTGCTGATGGTCCCCTCCACGGGCCACATGGGCGCAAACCCGCTGACGGGCAGCGCCTCGGGCCCCGCTCCCGGAGAGGCCGCCTCCTTGACCCAGCCCCCGTCCTCGACGAGCTGGTCCACCTTCCCCTGGCCCACCACGAACTCGTTGGTCTTCGCCTCGGAGAAGGCGGCCTGGCCCCGATACACGGTCTCATAATAGCTCAGGGTATAGGGATAGACGCCCATGTTCCGATAGATGCGGCTGCCCGCCGTGAGCCGGACGTTCTCCTGGTTGATGGTCTCCACCTGGCCCCGCTCGATGACGCAGCGGACCACCGTCCGTACGATGGGCAAAAGGCTTTCGTCCGCCTTCAGGGTGTTCACCGCCTCCTCCAGGTTCAGCAGCTCCCCGCGGCCCGAGGGCGATTCCAGGGACAGCTTTTGATCGAACCCGGCCCTAATCAGCCGCTGATCGTCCCCGAGGCCCAGCTGGGCGCTCTCTTGGAGATACCGTTCCACCGCCAGCCGCCCGTCCTCGGCGTTCCTGACCGTGAACAGCACCCGCCCGTCAGCCACCAGGTCCAGGGCGTCCGGCGGGTACTCCCGCTGCACCTGCACCCGGATGGGCGTGGGCACCGGGGTCACCCTGAGCTGGGCCGGGGTGGCCGTGGGCGTGGGCGGAGCCGTGGGCGACGTGCGGGGCATACCAAGGCCCGCCTCCAGCCGTCCGTCGCCCCGCAGCAGGAGCCAAAGAAGGAGGCTCAGCATCGTGACCACCAGCACCAGCGCCAAGGCGCTGTAGCGTATGAGCTTGTCCCGTTCCCATTTCATTTGGATATAGTATAGCATTTCCCCGTCCGGGCGGCAAGACCCCCTTGCGCCGCCAGGATTCCGCCCGCTGATTTGAATTTGGTATTGGCAAATGTTCGGAACGATGATATGATATATGTACACTTAGG
>CACXNN010000107.1 GCA_902768995.1 uncultured Eubacteriales bacterium
ACCGCCCGGATGATGACCATCCAGTCGTCGGTCCGCTTGCCGTTCTTGATGCCCGTGCTCTTCATGTCGGGGACCACGGTGAAGTACTGCCACACCTTGCCCTGAAGGCCCGCCGCGGCGAACTCCTCCCTAAGGATGGCGTCGGACTCCCGCACCGCCTCCAGCCGATCCCGGGTGATGGCGCCCACGCACCGCACGCCCAGGCCCGGGCCGGGGAAGGGCTGCCGGTAGACCATGCCGTCGGGGAGCCCCAGGGTCTTGCCCACCATGCGCACCTCGTCCTTGAAGAGGATGCGGACCGGCTCCACCAGCTCGAAGCTCAGATCTTCAGGCAATCCGCCCGCGTTGTGATGGGCCTTGATGCCCGCTTCGCTCTCCAAAATGTCGGGCCAGATGGTGCCCTGGGCCAGGAATTTGACGCCGGTCAGCTTCCGGGCTTCCTCGGCGAAGACCTCGATGAACTCCTTGCCGATGATCTTCCGCTTGGTCTCCGGGTCGCTGACGCCCGCCAGCTTGTCCAGGAACCGATCCGTGGCGTCCACATAGATGAGATTGGCGTGCATCTGGTTCCGGAACACCTCGATGACCTGCTCGGGCTCGCCCTTGCGGAGGAGGCCGTGGTTCACGTGGACCGCCACCAGCCTGTCGCCGATGGCCTTGATGAGGAGCGCGGCCACCACGGAGGAATCCACGCCGCCGGAGAGGGCCAGCAGCACCTTGCCGTTGCCCACTTGCGCCCGGATGGCGGCCACCTGTTCGTCGATATACGCCTTCGCCAGTTCCGGCGTGTCGATCCTCTTCATGTTCTCGGGACGGACCAAAAGCTGCTGCATACGCTACCTCCAATATTTGATAATATCACATGATACCATGTATTTCGCTCCATCGCAAGCGGCAGTTTCGGGGTTTGCATATTTTGTCGGACCTGCTATAATGATGGAAATACGATTTGAAGGAAAACCAACGCAAATGATCGCCAACTATCACACCCATACCTACCGCTGCGGCCACGCGGTGGGGGAGGACCGGCAGTATGTGGAGACTGCCATCGAGAGAGGATTGAAGGTCCTGGGGTTTTCGGACCACGTGCCCATGCCCTTTCCCGACGGCCACGAGTCCCGGTTCCGGGTGCCCCTGGGGCAGCTGGAGGACTACGTGACCAGCGTCTTGGACCTGCGGGCCGAGTATAAGCGGGATATCGACGTTCGCCTGGGCTTCGAGGCGGAGTACTACCCGGACCTGTTCGAAGCTATGCTGGAGCTGTTGCGTCCGTACCCTGTGGATTATATGATTCTGGCCCAGCACTTCAACGACAGCCGGGAGACCATCTACAACCCCCACCTGCAGCTGAGCCGGGAAGCCCTGCATCAGTACGTGGACATGGTCGTGGCGGGCATGGAGACGGGGAAGTATTCCTGCGTGGCCCATCCGGACCTGTTCTACTTTGCGGGGCCGGACAGGGTCTACCAGCGGGAGATGGCCCGGATCTGCCGCCGGGCAAAGGAGCTGGACGTGCCGCTGGAGATCAACGTCCTGGGCCTCAGGGAGGGGCGCTGCTATCCCAACGACCTCTTCTGGCCCCTGGTGAAGGCGGAGGGCTGCCGGGCGGTCCTGGGCTGCGACGCCCACCGGCCCGAGGACGTGGCCGACCCCGGCCAGCTGAAGGCGGCCATGGCCTTTGCGGACCGGTTTGGGGTCGTCCCGGAGGCGCAGATCTCCCTCAGGAAGCCGTTTTAGGACTATTCTTGTCGAGAGAAGGCGGAACGTCCCCTTTCGCTCTTGACAATTGTGCATGGGGGAATATATTATCAAAGTGTATCATTATGAATAGGGAGGAAGACCATGAAACGCGCATTGTCGATCCTGTTGGCCGCCTTGCTGTTGCTGGCTGCCGTGCCCACCGTGGCCGAGGAAGACGCCCTGAAAGCGGGCCTCTACGTCTCCGAAGCGGGCACGGAGTTCATGTATCTCAATGAGGAGGGCGTGGGCGTCCTGAACTATAAGACGGATCAGTATTACGCCAACGGCGTCGTCTGGACCGAGACCTCCCTGGAGATCGAGCGGGAGGCGGTGCCCTATGCGGTGGCCGACGGCGTGCTCTCCTTCACCTATGACGATGTGGCCATGGCCCTGCGCTATTCCGGCACATGGGACGCCTTCGCTCTGGGCGATCAGGGGACGGCCTATGCCGGCGAGTATGCGGCGGAGAACGGCAAGAAGATGACCCTCACCGCCGACGGACACGGCACCTTCGACGGGAAGCCCATCTTCTGGGGCTCCCTGATGCCCTACTGGAAGGATGTTGCCAGCGAGAGCGATTGCTTCATCCTCTTCGGCAGCTATCTGAGCGGGATGTTCTTTGCGGACGGCACGGCCACGGTGGACACCGAGGCCCAGGAGCAGATCGTCTTCGCGCCGGTGGCGGCCCCGAAGGGCACGGACGTGGATGTGCCCGTGGATGTGCCCGTGGATGCGCCCGTGGATGTGCCTGACCCGGCCAAGATGACGGTGATCAGCCCCGCCTTCGATCTGAGCCTGTCCCTGCCCACGGACCGCTGGACGGTGCGGGAAACGGAAGCCGGCCTGCTGGTCGCTCTGGAGAAGGGCCCCATCCAGTATACCTTCCTGAGCATCGCCTTGGAGAAGGAGCCCAACCCCGCCACCCTGGACGCCTATGCGGACCTGGTCTGGAAGGACGCCCTCATGGGCGCGGGCGTGGCCTATGATCCCGCGGAGACGGTCCGGAGCGATCACGCTGTGGGCGAGGCGGCAGGCCGTACCGCAGCCACGGAGTGGACCCAGGACGGGGCCGTTCTCTTGGGCGACGCCATCCTCTGGTATGCCAACGGCCGTCTGTACGTGGCCCTGTGCGCTTCCAACGAAGTTTCTCGGCCGGAGGCTCTGGCCGTTCTGGACGAAGCCCTCTTGACCGTTCGGACGGCGGAGGAAGGGGCCCAGGCCCTGACGGTCCGGCTGCCCCTGGACAAGGAGGTCTTCGACCAGGTTCGGGAGCTGCCCCCGGTGGTCCCGGTGTCGGAGAAGGTCTACTACGGCTATAAGATCACCAGCGAGGGCCATACCTATGATCTGGTCCCCCTGTTGGTGATCATGGGCATGGATCCCAAGTCCTTCAGCCTGACGCTGCGGTCCGACGGCACGGGCCGGGCTCTGCTTATGGACGAATCGGATGCCATGGAGTTCAACTGGACGGAGGAAGCCTTCCTCGTGGATGGGGAGGAGATCCCCTACACCCGGGAAGGGGACCATGTCCTCATCACCATGGAAGGGGAGTCCATCGAATTTGCCCCGGCCGCGGAGGTGGAGGCCGCTCTGGCGGAGCTGAACAACGCGGAGCAGAAGGACGACTCCGTGATCCCCACCCCGGAGGAGTTGATCGGCACCTGGACCTTCACCAAGGCCCGGATCATGGGCATGGAGGTCTCCGCCGCCGATGCGGGCACCGAAATGTCCCTGGTGCTGAACGAGGACGGCAGCGTCATCGTCCTGACCGACGGTTCGCCCGTGGAGTATGAGTGGACCATCCGGGAGGACGGCAAGGTGGTCATGAACCTGGCTGACGCGGAGGAGTTCCTGCTGTCCTACAACGGCACGGAGCTGAAGCTCAACGTGGGCGTCGAAGGCATGGAAATGATCTTCGAGAAATCGAACTGAGCATAGATAAACCGTTTGCGGGCCTGCCGGGAAAAGACCCTTTTCGGCAGGCCCATACTTATATCTTTAGGCAAGGAAGAAAAAAGCGATGGATGCGCGAATGATCGTAACTTTGGTCGTGTTTCTGTTCATGATCGTCAGCTTCTCCCTCCACAAGTTCCCCATGGCCCTGACCGCCATCCTGGGCATGCTGGCGCTGGTGGTGACGGGGTGTGTGGAACCGAAGACCGCCCTTTCCAACATCGGCAGCAGCACGGTCATCACCATGATCTCCATGTTCATCATCGCGGCGGGCCTTGGAAGGACTCAGATGGTGGAAAAGCTCTCTAAGCTGGTGTACCGGGTCTCCAAGGGCTCCTTCACCAAGGTCCTGGCCGGGTACGTGCTGGTGACCTTCCTGCTGGGCCAGTTCATCCCCAGCATCACGGCCCTCTTCGCCCTGGTATGCCCCCTGGTCATCGCCATGTGCGAGGAGATGAAGGTGAGCCCCTCCAAGATGATGTACTCCATCGGTCTCGTCACCGTGGCCACCTCCTACACCATCATGCCCATCGGCCCCTATGCCGCCACCTTCATCGAGGACAACGGCTATCTTCTGGAGTACGGCATCACGGACTACCAGTTCACCATGTTCACCCAGATGAACATCAAGGTCTTCGTGGCCCTGTTCGTGATTCTTTGGGCCATCTTTTTCGCGCCCAGGTTCGCCCCCGATCAGCCCATCGTCCCCATCAGCATGGTGGAGGCCCGGAAGAAGGCCCAGAGGGAGCCCCTGTCCCCGGTCCGGGAGGTCATCGGCTATCTTGTCTTCTTCGGTGTGATCGTCTGCCTGATCTGCCAGTCCTTCGGGCTGCCCTCCTGGATCATCCCCGCCTGCGGCGCCGCCTTCCTGGTGCTCACCGGGGTCCTGACGGAGCGGGAGGCCATCAACAGCATGTGCCTGGACATCATCATGCTCTACGTGGGCGTGGT
>CACXNN010000108.1 GCA_902768995.1 uncultured Eubacteriales bacterium
CGCCGTCACCTTCATCGGCGTCATCACCTTTCTACTTTCCGCCCTGGGGGTGAAGATCGGCAGCATCTTCGGCACCAAGTACAAGAGCAAGGCGGAGCTGGCCGGGGGCGTGATCCTGATCCTCCTGGGCATCAAGATACTGCTGGAGCATCTGGGGCTGCTGCCGTTCTGAACGGACAAAAAACGAGGGCCGCGTCAAGCGGCCCTTTTGCGTGTGGTTTATTCCCGATATCCGAAGTGGAGCAGGGCTTCCAGAACGCCGCCGCCCACGGAGAGAGCCTTGTCGGAGGCGCAGCGGCAGTGGTCCGGCTGGCAGCGGGGATCCACGTCGCCGCTCTTCATGCCCTCATGGACCCGAATGCCATCCGGCAGGATGCCCCGGAGGGTGCCGCCGATGAGGCAAGTGACGGGCATGTCGCCCACATAGGCCACGATCTCATTGGCCTTGACCTGGTCGCCGATGGCGCGGAGGGGATGGAAGATCCCGGCCTTAGGGGCGCGGATGATCCGTTCCACGGTATAGCCGCCGATGTTCCCCGGTACGCCTGTATTGGGGGCCGCGGCGCCCGTGTAGATGGCCCGGCCCAGGTAGTGGCCCCGCTGGGTCTCCACTACGGCATGGCAGTCCTGCCCGGCGGTGAAACCGGGGCCCACGGCCACCACGATGGGGGCGTCGGTGATGGACGTGTCCAAATTCACCTTCACCTTGGCCAGGCGGGCGTCCACCACGGCATCAGGTCGAAGCAGAGATAGGTCCGTGCCCTCGTCGTCAGTGAACACGGGGATATGGCCTCGGGCCCAAATCTGGTCGGCGTCGGCTTTCGTCTCGGCCCGTTCCGCCGCTATGTCCTCCACGGTACAGGTACCATGGAGGATGGCTTCGGAAAAGCAGACCGTCCGCCGGATGGAGGTGGGCTTTGCAAGGTCGGTCATGGCCAGGGTAAACCCGCATCGAAAGAGGCGGACGGCGATGCCGCTGGCGATATCGCCCGCGCCGCGGATCAGGATCATGGCAGTACACTCCTGTTTTTTTCTGTCAGTATACTCCCCGAACCGCCCGCCGTCAAATGATCCTTATCGGTACAAGTCCGCGGACACGTACACCAGCCCCTCGATGGAGGGGTAGCTGTCCTCGTAGGCGGTCTCCTTTTTGATGAGCTTGCCTTGGGCGTCGTAGTATTCCTTGTAGGTCACGGAGGTCCGGCCCCGGCGCTCCTTCCGCTCCTCCACCCGGGACCCATGGGACAGGCTTTCGTCCAGCTTCACCTTGGTGCCCTTGGCGGGCAGGGAGCCGGTGCGCTTGGAGGTGATCTGTATATGGTCGAAGTCCGTGCTGTGGATGCCGTAGAGGCGGATGGAGATGGTCTTGGCCTTCTTGTCCAGATGGGCGAAGATCACCAGCTCCCCCTCCGTGGAGTTGACGAACTTGAAATCCTTGTAGCCGGTGGCGATGGTAGCGTCCCGGCCGATGGGCACGTAGTGCATGGGCCAGCTGTGGTGGTGGCGCTCCGTGATGGTCAGATCCGCCATCATGACGGCGTTGAACAGGGTGGAGGACACCTGGCAGACCCCGCCGCCGTACTCCTTCTCATAGGCGCCGTTGCGGATGGCCGGGGCCAGATAGTAGCCGTTCTCCTTGGTCCGATCCAAAATAGTCTTGTTCATGCTGAACTCCTCGCCGGGTTCCAGAACTACGGCGTTGATCCTGGATACGGCCAGGGCCATGTTGTTCACCCGGTTCTTTCGCCCCAGGGTGGAGCCCTTGAAGGAGGTGGTGAAGGTGGAGAGCAGCGCATAGCGCGCCTTGAGCTCCGCCTCGGTCAGGTCAGCCTTGACCGGCAGCAGGTCCACCGTAAAAGAACCGGCGGTGGATTCGTCCGTCAGGGCGCGCAACAGGGAACCTTCGTCGATCCGCTGGCCCTCTGTCTCCGGGATGAAGGCCAGCGGCGACGACGGGTCCTCCGAATAGAGGATCTGAGCGTCCTGTGCCGGGGACCCATATAGATCGTTCAGCTGCTGATAGAAGGCCTCGAACACCTTCTCATCGATGACCAGCCCGCCGGCGCTGCCCACCATCACGCCCATGTCGGACAGCCGGTAGCTGACCACATCGTTGCCTACGCACAGGTCCAGCGTTTTTTGCGCCGGGTCCAGGGGCGTAGGGGAGGGCGAGGCGGTCCGGGACTGCCCCAGAATGCTGGTTTTCTTAGGTTCCTTGGCCCCTTCCGCCCGCTTGTCGGTACAGCCCCACAGCAGGCAGAACAGCAGCATCAAAAGCAATACATGTCTCATGGAGGGTAGTATGCGCGATAAAAAGATTTTTACACGAAGGATTGACAAATGCCACCGCCTCCATTATAATCCATAAATGCGCGGTGGTGCTGGAATTGGCAGACAGGCACGTTTGAGGTGCGTGTGCTTCGCGCGTACGAGTTCAAGTCTCGTCCACCGCACCAGCGGAAAAGAGCATCCGTGAAGGGATGCTCTTTTCTATTACTTAATGAGGGGAAGTCGGAGGACTGTGATCGGCCCTTGGGAGAGATATTGGGCAAAAATGGCTATTCTGTCATGCTCGCCATGGACGGTCCCTTTACGGACGAGATGCTGGTGCTGGACGGGCTCAGCGCCGAGCAGTTCCATGGTCTCCTGAACGGGATGCAGATGCTTCAGGCGACGGTGACCTATAAGGCCGTTACCACGGAGCATAACCTCGGCTGGACGCCCAGTCGGCTCCATCGGGAACTGGTGGCGGAGCATGCCGCCATGAATCCATAAGAAAACAGGTCCTGCTTCTGGCGGGACCTGTTATTGTTTTGGGTTATTCCTTTACCTCCGGTAGGGCGAAATTCACGCCGCCGGGGACCACCTCCACGGTGAACCGCTTTCGTTCGATGACCTCCCCGTCCAGGGACACGGGCAGCAGCCCCTTGGCGCTCTCCACGGTCAGCTTCCTTCCCTGGGTGTACAGGACGATGTCCTTCATCCGCGGGTCCTCCAGATGGGTGCCGTTGGTGTAGGTGCCGATCAGGTTCACGAAGGAAAGGCGGGAGATGGGCTTCACCAGGCAGACTTCGATGAGACCGTCGTCCACCTTGGCCCGCGGCGCGCATTTGAAGGAGCCGCCCACGTACTGGGCGTTGGCGAAGGTGCAGAGGAGGATGTCGCCGCTATAGAAGGACTCCCCGTCCACGGTGATGGTGCAGCTTGTCTTCATGGACTTCATGAGGGCATGGACGATGCCCACGTAGTAGGCCCGCTGGCCGCCCATGAGGGGCTTGCGCTTCACGTTGTTCATGGTCTTCAATACGCCGGTGTCGAAGCCGAAGCTGAACACGTTGATGCACCAACGGTCGTCCACCTTCAGGATGTCGATGGGGGCCGGCTCCGCCGCCAGCAGGGCGTCCATATCCAGGAAGCGCTCCCGGCCGCCGTAGATCTTCACGAAGTCGTTGCCGCTGCCGCAGGGGTAGACGGTGAAGCAGGCGTTTTCGTGACCGGCCACGGCCGAAGCCACCTCGTTGATGGTCCCGTCGCCGCCGCAGGCCACAAAGCAGAGTTTTTCATCAAGGGAGGAGGCGATGCGCTTCTCCGTGTAGAGGGTGGCGTCTCGGGGCTCTCGGGTCACATAGAGTTCGCAGTCCGGGTGCTGGGCTACGGTCGCTTCGATGCAGGCCTTCGCGTCGCCCTGTCCGGCGGCTGGGTTATAGAGGAAGATGTGTTTCATGCATTCGCCTTCTTTCGATAGTATACGTTACGGCAAAACGGAGAAGCTCAGCGCCACCAGCATCATCCCAAGAAAGTAGCAGGAGGTGTTGATGCGCAGCGCCCGTTTGTTTTTGGTTCTGAACTTATAGATCGCCAGGAAGTGGTCGGCGATCATAAAGAGACACAGGCCCACGCCCAACAGGATGGTATGGGCGCTGGGCAGCAGGACGGCGGCGGCGACGCCCAGGATGCCGTGGAGGGCTACGGTCAGCATATAGAAAAACGCCAGGCTGGTCTTTTCGCCAAGATCGATCCACTTGCTCCTCGTAGCGCCGAAGAAGATGCCGAAAAACGCCAGCAGCCCTACCGTCAAAAAGATAAGCGCCTGGGGGAACGCGCCGCCGAAAAAGAGGGTGCAGAAGGTGTAGCCGATGAAGCAGAGGTTGCAGACGGCGAAGGCAGCGCCGCCGGCGCCGAAGCTGAACAGCAGCAGGGCGTCGCCCATGCAGGCGTAGAACATGCCTACCAGGGCCATGAACTGCCAGCCCCAGGCATAGCCGTTGGTCCAGAACCAAAACTGCCCGAAGAACAGGAACAGGGAGGACAGGAGGATCTTGTTTACCGCCCGCCGCCGAAGGCTGTCCCCGGTCTCTACGAACAGATATAGGCCCAGCAAGGATAGATAGAGGATGATGAAAACCGGTCTCATGGAGAGGACTCCTTATATTTTCATCAGTATAGCATGTTGGAATGGGAAAGAAAAGTGGTATACTGTAGATTCGCGGAGGGAATGAAGCATGCAGCGGGTGTTGGATTTGGATCTCGATTTCTTTCTGGCGGACTGCTGTCCCCTGGCGGAACCGGGGCAGCGGCCGTCCCTGATCGGCCATGAACCATGGACGGGGGAGGCGGTGCGCGCATTTTTGGAGACCCGATGCCTGCTGTCCAAAGAGCGCCCCATACCGGGACGCATTTTCGAGACCCACGATGGTGCCCTTGGCTACTGGAAGGAATTGATGGGGGAAGGAAAACTGAAAGCTCCCTTTCACGTGACCCATGTGGACGCCCACAGCGACCTGGGCATCGGGTATCCCGGGCCGGGGTACGTGCTCTATAACGTGCTGTCCCTGCCGCCGAAGCGAAGGTTGGAGCTGGACCGGTTCTATCGGGAGAGGAAGCTGGACGAGGCCAACTATCTGCTGTTCGCCCTGGCCGCCCGGATCGTGGGCTCCCTGGAGAACGTGCGCCGGCCCTTCTCCCGGGAGGACGTGCCCCGTCAGATCCTTACCGAAGACGGCGATCATATCCGCCTGCCCCAATCCTTCCCGGACCTGTTCGAACGGGTGAACGGACCGGAACCTCTCATTCCGTATCGTGAATGCAAAGAAGACGACAGCTTTTGTGCTGCCGCCCCCTATGATTTCATATCTTTAGCCATCTCGCCCCGCTACGCCCCGGAGGCAGCGGATGCCCTCATTCCCATCTTCGAATCCTATATGCGTTAGCCCCGCAGCGTGGCCTGATAGAAGCCCGCATACAGGCCGTTTTTAGCCAGCAGTTCCTCGTGGGAACCCCGCTCCTGGATGCCGTGCTCGTCGATGACCACGATCTCGTCCGCATTCTGCACGGTGGAGAGCCGGTGGGCGATGACAAGGGTGGTCCGCCCTTTGCTCAATTCGTCGAAGGAGTGCTGGATGTCCGCCTCGGTCAGGGTGTCCAGGGCGGAGGTGGCTTCGTCCAGGATCAACACCGGCGGATTCTTTAAAAACAGCCGGGCAATGGACACCCGCTGCTTCTGCCCGCCGGACAGGAGCATGCCTCGCTCGCCCACGTTGGTCTCGTACCCGTCGGGGAAGGTCATGATCTCCTCGTGGATGTGGGCCCGCTTGGCCGCCTCGACGACCTCCGCGTCGGTGGCGTCCAGCCGCCCGTATCGAATGTTCTCCAAAATGCTGTCCGCGAACAGGAACACGTCCTGCTGCACGATGCCCACGTTCTCCCGCAATGAGCGCATGGTCACGTCCCGGATGTCGTGGCCGTCGATGGTGATGCTGCCCTCACGAATGTCGTAGAACCGCAGGAGCAGGTGGCATAGGGTGGTCTTGCCGCCGCCGGAGGGGCCCACCAGGGCCAGGGTCTTTCCGGCGGGAATGGAGAGGTCCACGTCCTGCAGCACGTTCTGCCCCTCGTTGTAGGCGAAGGACACGTGGGAGAAGGCGATATCGCCCTTCACGTCCTTCAACTCTATGGCGTCGGGCTTGTCCTCGATGGCGGGCTTGGTGTCCATGATCTCCAAAAATCGGGTGAACCCAGCCATACCGATCATGTACTGCTCCGCGAAAGCGGCCAGCCGCTTGATGGGGGAGGTGAAGGTGGAAATGTACAGGGTGAAGGTGATGAGGGTCACCGTGTCCAGCTGCCGCTTATAGATCAGGTATCCGCCGCAGGCGAGGACCGCCACGTTGAACATGGCCAGGAAGAACTCCGTGCCGCTGTTGAAGACGGCCATGACCTTATAGAAATCCTTCTTGGCGGACAGGAAGTTTTTGTTGCCCTTCTCGAATTTTTTGATCTCGTACTTCTCGTTGGCGAAGGCCTTGGCGGTCCTGGCCCCGGAGATGGAGCTTTCGATGTCCGCGTTGATCTCCGCCATCCGCTCCTTCACCTGTCGGCTGGTGCGCCGCATCTTGAGCCGGGTGTGCATCACGAAATAGATGATGACCGGCAGCAGGATCAACAGGCACAGGGCGAGCCGCCATTCGATGCTGAACATGGCGATAAAAGCGCCTAGGATGGTCATGGTGGAGATGAGCACGTCCTCGGGACCGTGGTGCGCGAGCTCCGTCACTTCGAAGAGGTCGTTGGTGATCCGGGAGAGGAGCTTGCCGGTGCGGATCCTGTCATAGAAAGCGAAGGGCAGGGTCTGGATGTGGGTGAAGATGTCCCGCCGCATGTCCGCCTCGATGTAGGTGCCCAACCGATGGCCCCAGTAGCCGATGACGAACTGCAGGACGGCCCGCATCATGTAGGCGCAGACCAGGCAGCAGATCAGGATCACGAAAACCCGGACCAGGGCGTTGTCCGCCGTCATGGCGGGCAGCAGGGTGCGCAGGATGTACTGGGTCACCAGGGGGAACGCCACGTCCACGGCGGCGACCACCAGCGCGCAGGCAAGGTCCAGGATGAAAAGCCCCTTGTGGGGCCCGTAATAGGCTAAAAATCGACGCAACTTTTCCATAGGTCCAGTATACAGAATGGGACCGGATTTGTC
>CACXNN010000109.1 GCA_902768995.1 uncultured Eubacteriales bacterium
GACGTCATGAACCTGGGCGACAAGGTGCTGGTCCGTGTCATTGAGATCGACCCCAAGACGGGCAAGATCAGCCTGGATCGGAAGGGCCTGCTCCCCGAGGACGAGAAGAAGGACAAATAAGCCAGCTATCCATCGGGGGCGTAATCATCGTATTACGCCCCTGTTTTCTATGATAAGCCTTGAGGCATCGGGGCACCATAGGCAAAAAAGGAGAATCGAACTTGATACGACAGGCACAATTGAGCAACGGCATCCGCGTCGTCATGGAGCCCATGGACAACCTGCGCTCCGTGAGCATCGGCGTGTGGGTCAACGCGGGCTCCGTCTATGAAGCGGGGGCCGACGCGGGCATCAGCCATTTCATCGAGCACATGGTCTTCAAGGGCACCGGCCGCCGGTCCGCTGCGGATATCGCCGCCGAGATGGACGCCGTGGGCGGGAACCTGAACGCCTTCACCGCCAAGGAGTGCACCTGCTTCTACGCCAAGGTTTTGGACGAGAACCTGCCCCTGGCTGTGGACATGCTCTCCGACATCACCCTGCACCCGGCCCTGGACGAGCAGGAGATGGAGAAGGAGAAGCGGGTGGTCGTGGAGGAGATCCTCATGAGCGAGGATTCCCCCGAGGACAAGGCCTTCGAGACCGCCGGCTCCGCCTACTACAGGGGCACGGCTCTTGCTTCCGCCATCCTGGGCACCCCCGAGACCGTCTCCGCCTTCACCCGGGATCAGGTCCTTTCCTATATGGCCCGCCGCTACGTCACCGGCAACACGGTCATCGCCTGCGCCGGGAGCTTTCGCCCTGAGACCCTGCTGCCCCTGCTGGAGGAAGCCTTCGGGGACTGCCCCCGGGGCGAGGGAGACATGCTCAAGGAGAAGGAGCCCCGGGCCGGGAAGAAGTGGCTTTTCGTCCAGAAGGACACGGAGCAGGTGAACGCCTGCCTCATGCTGCCCGGTTACCGGCTGGACACCCCGGAGAACTTCGCCCTGGCGGTCCTCAGCAACGCCTTAGGCGGCAGCATGTCCAGCCGGCTCTTCCAGAAGATACGGGAGGAGCTGGGCCTCGCTTACTCCGTCTACACCTATCCCATGGCCTACCGGGACACCGGCGCCATATGCCTCTACTTCGGCAGCGGCGAAAAGCAGGCCGCTAGGACACTGGAGCTGGCCCTCACGGAGCTGGACAAGCTCAGGACAGGGGGGCTCACCGAAGCGGAATTCCTGCGCAGCCGGGCTCAGCTCAAGGGGAGCTTCCTGCTGGGCATGGAGGGCAGCGGCGCCCACATGAACGCCATCGGAAAAAGGTTACTTTTACAAAACAAAGAATTCACAATAGAGGATACCCTTTCCGCCATCGAATGTGTTACAATGGACAGGGTGAACGGTATCTTGGAGCACGTGCTCTCGCCCCGGCGGGCCGTCTTGGCGGCGGTGGGGCGCACCCGCAGCGTGCAGAAGGACATGAAGCCCATTTTGGATCGGTGGATGGGGAGGTAATCCATGGAAGAGATGGATCGGCTGGACGTGATCTTCGCTCTGCAAAAGAGCCTGGACGAGGACATCATGAAGCGGCGGAATTTGAACTACTCCTACGAGGAGTGGATGCAGAAGGACGCCCTCGCGTGCATCGAGGAGATCATGGAGGTCCTCAACGAGGTCCAGTATAAGTGGTGGAAGAACAAGAAGCCCCAGGATCAGAAGGCCATCCAGGAGGAGCTGGTGGACGTGCTGCACTTCTTCGTCAGCATGTGCATCCGCAGCGGCATGGACGGCAAAGCCCTCTACGAGGGGTACGTCGCCAAGAACAAGGAGAATTTCGATCGGCAGTACGGCCGGTCTCAAAAACAGGGCTATGAGGTGAAGGAAGGTGTCGGCGAAGAAGCAGCGGACAAGGAGGTTTAGGCTCCGGTTCTATCTCATCCTGCTGGTCCCCATCCTGCTGGTGGGGGCCTATATCGGCTACCGCATCTTGCGGCCCACCACGGGGCGTCTGGGCACCGACACGGTGGAAGGGGACATGGAGTTCACCGGCGTCATCATCCGCCGGGAGAACGTGGCCCCCTCCGAGGACTACCACACCATCCGCTACCTGGTCAGCGAGGGCGACATGGTCTCCGGCTCCCAGCAGGTGGCCTACCTCTACCGCAAGGGCTACGAGAACCAGATGTCCGATATCGTCAGCAAGGAGCAGCAGATCTATCAGCAGCAGATCACCCTTCTGCGCCTTTCCTCCAGCGACGGCATGACGGTGCCGGACGAGGTCAGCGATTACAACAGTCGGATCGAGGAGGTCGTGAACAAGATGACCCAGGCCTCCCTGGGGAAGGACGGCCTCGATTACATCCGCCTTTCCGAGGAGCTGGACGATCTGCTCACCGCCCGGCAAAACCTGCTGCGGCAGATCGTGCCAACCGACGCCACCCTGACTGCCAGCTATCAGCAGCTGGACGCCCTGCGCAGCGCCTTCTCGGCGGAGAGCATCCTGGTCAACAACTCCGGTACCGGCTACATCAGCTTCCATCTGGACGGCTATGAGAACGCCATGAGCATCGACTCCCTCACCGAGTCCCAGATCCGGCGGGTGGTGTCCTCGCCTGTGTCCGCCTCCTACAACGCCGCCGGCGTCTACCGGATCGTGGACCCCAACGGCTTCTACGTGGCCTTCACCGTGTCCGCGTCCGATTCCCACCGGCTCATCGTGGGCAACACCTACGAGCTGAACGTGAAGTATCAGAACACGTCCTACACAGGCCGGGTCATCGCCGAGCGGCCCGCGGCCAAGTACGTGCTGTACATCCTGGAGATCAACCGGGACGTGCTGCCGGTGCTGGAGAATCGGACCATGACCTTCAGCATCCATTCCGCCGCCAGCGGCGTGTCCATCCCCGTGAAGGGCCTCTATTTCAACGGCGGCGTGCCCTTCGTGTTCCTCAACACCGGCCGGGCCTATCAGCCCATCCAGGTGGTGATCCCCGCCTCCGACGGGGAGACGGCCATCATCGAGGCGGCGGACAAGAACATCCGCCTGAACCGGGGCCTGAAGTTCCAGTATCACGACGACGATGACGACGAGCCCGCGGCCACGCCCACCCCGGCCTTCAGCCCCGCGCCGACCCCCGTGCCCACGCCCACGCCGCGGCCCACGCCCGTTCCCTGATAAGGCAGAAGAGAGGTGCTTTTTCATGAGCATTGCTGAAAACATCGCCCAGGTCCGGGAGGAGATGGAGCAGGCCTGCCGCCAGGCCGGCCGAGATCCCCGGGACGTGAAGCTCATCGCCGTCACCAAGTACGTGGAGGAGGCGCGCATCGCCGAGGCCTTCGCCTGCGGCCTCAAAACGGTGGGGGAGAACCACGCCCAGGAGGTCCGGGATAAGTTAACTTTTTATAAACAGTACGGGGCGGAGCTCCATTTTATTGGACAATTACAGAGCAATAAGGTAAAATACATCATCGGCAATGCTCGCCTTATCCAGAGCGCGGATCGGGAAAAGCTGCTGGTGGACCTGGATGCGCAGGCAAAGAAGCTGAACCTCGTCCAGGGCGTCCTGCTGCAGGTGAACATCGGCGGCGAGGCGCAAAAGGGCGGCGCAGATCTGCAGGACGTGCCCTATCTGCTGGAGCTGGCGTGCGGCTTGAAGAACCTTCGGGTGGAGGGCTTTATGTGCGTTCCCCCCGATGTGGACGCCGAAGCGGCCCGGCCCTATTTTGCCCGGCTCTACGAGCTTCGCGAGAGGTATGGCGCCATGTTCCCGGAGCTGCCCCTCAGGGAGCTGTCCATGGGCATGAGCCACGACTACCCCCAGGCCATCCTGGAGGGAGCCACCATGGTGCGGGTGGGCACGGCCATTTTCGGCAGACGGAACAAACTTTGATCGGATCTTTTAGGAGGGATGCACGTGGGTATCTATAATAAATTCCTTGATTTTATCGGCATCGAGGAAGCGGAGGACAAGCAGGAGGGGGACCTGTTCGAAGAGGACGTGGCCCCGGAGAAGGAGGCGGCCCCTCGCCGTCGTCCCTTGCTGGATCCTGAGCCGAAGAAGACCCCGCGGGAGCCTCGGCTCCAGGGCGGCGGGGAGACGGTCCCCATGCCCAACGTGGCGGCCATGAAGATGATCGTCTACCATCCCGTGAGCTACGAGGATGCCCAGAACATCATCGACAACCTGAAGTCCCGCAAGCCCGTCATCGTCAACATGGAGGAGCTGGACGTAGCCGCGGCCCAGCGGATCCTGGACTTCATCTCCGGCGCCATCTACGCCATCAACGGCACCATCGCCAAGATCAGCCGGGGCATCTTCGTGGTGGCCCCCAACAACTACGACGTGATCGGCAACGAGAGCGGCGAGTACGAGGACCTGTAACCCATTCACGCAGGCAACGGGCGGCATGTGCCGCCCTGCTTTTTTACGAGGTGTATCATGATGACCGTGGAAGCTATCGCCAACAAGTCCTTTCGCCGCACCTTTTTGGGCTATGACCTGGAGGAGGTGGACGATTTTCTGGACGAGATCATCCGCCAGATCCAGCAGATGGAGCAGGAGAGCAGGAGCGCCGGGAGCTGACCGACACCATCGATTATTTGGTGGGCGAGCTCAAGAACGCGGGCATCGTCCCCATGGACCGAGAGACGGCCTACGTGGCTGAACCCGTGTCCCCCCATGCGGCCTTTGCGGAGGAGAAGGAAGACGAGTAGGCAGCCCATCAACCGCATACCCGTGGCCACCAGGGAGGAGATGGACCGCCTGTCCATGGACGCCCTGGACTTTGTTTATGTGCTGGGCGACGCCTACATCGACCACCCCAGCTTCGGCGCGGCCATCATCGCCCGGGTGCTCCAATCCCGGGGCTTCTCCGTGGGCCTCATCTGCCAGCCCGATTGGCACGGCGTGGCGGACTTCCGCCGCCTGGGCCGGCCTCGCCTGGGCTTTCTCGTGTCCTCCGGCAACATCGACTCCATGGTGAACCACTACACCGCCGCTAAGCGTCCCCGGTCCGAGGACGCCTACTCCGAGGGCGGCAAGGCGGGCAAGCGCCCCGACCGAGCCACCGTCGTCTACGCCAACCGCTGTCGGGAGGCCTATCCTGGGGTGCCGGTGATCATCGGGGGCATCGAAGCGAGCCTTAGGCGCTTCGCCCACTACGACTACTGGGACGACAGGGTCCGCCACTCCATCCTCTACGACGCGGGGGCCGACCTGCTGCTGTACGGCATGGGGGAACGGTCCATCGTGGCCCTGGCGGAGGCGTTGGACGCGGGCACGCCCATTCGGGACATCCGGAACATCCCCGGCAGCTGCTATCAGACCGCCGCTCTGGACGGCCTCAACGACTACGTGACCTTGCCCTCCTATCAGGAGGTTTCCACCGATAAGAAGAAGTACGCCCAGGCCTTCATGGCCGAGGCCCGGGAGCAGGACGCCATCCGGGGCAAGACCCTCATCCAGGCCCACGAGAAGGGGTATTTGGTCTGCAATCCGCCGTCGGCGCCCCTCACCCGGGAGGAACTGGACCAGGTCTACGACCTGCCCTTCACCCGCAAGCCCCATCCCATGTACAAGCAGCCCATCCCGGCCCTTTCGGAGGTGGCCTTCTCCCTGACCTCCTGCCGGGGCTGCTTCGGCGGCTGCAGCTTCTGCGCCCTGACCTTCCACCAGGGGCGGGTGGTCACCTCCCGGAGCGAAGGCTCCCTGGTGAAGGAGGCGGAGGCCTTGACCCGTGACCCGGCCTTCAAGGGCTATATCCACGACGTGGGCGGCCCCACGGCCAACTTCCGGCATCCGGCCTGCCCCAAACAGACCAAGTCCGGGGTCTGCCCGGACCGCCAGTGCATCGGCCACGATCCCTGTCCCGTCATGAAGGCCCATGCGGACCAAAAGGAGTACGTGCACCTTCTCCGCCGCCTTCGGCAGGTGCCGGGAGTCAAGAAGGTCTTCGTCCGTTCCGGCGTCCGCTTCGACTACGCCCTGTTTGACAAGGACGACAGCTTTTTGAAGGAGTTGGTCCAGCACCACGTGTCCGGCCAGCTGAAGGTAGCCCCGGAGCATGTGTCGGAGCGCACGTTGGCGGCTATGAACAAGCCCTCCCATGAGGTTTACGAAGCGTTCCTAAATAAGTATGCCCGGCTCAACAGGCAGTTCGGCCTGAAGCAGTACGTGGTGCCCTACTTCATCTCCTCCCATCCGGGCTGCACCCTGGAGGACGCTATCCAGCTCAGCGAGTATCTGAAGTCTATCAACCACCGGCCCGAGCAGGTCCAGGACTTCTATCCCACACCGGGCACCGTGTCCACCTGCATGTACTATACGGGCCTGGACCCCCGGACCATGGAGCCCATCCACGTACCCAAGGGGGAGGAGAAGCGGATGCAGCGGGCCCTCATGCAGTACTGGCTCCCCCAGAACCGGCCCCTGGTGGAGAAGGCCCTGCGCCTCTCCCATCGGGAGGACCTGATCGGCCGGGGCGGCCGCTGCCTGATCCCGGAGCGAGGGCGGCCCGCGGAGCCAAAAGTTACGAAAAAAAAGGGAAAACCCGGCAAGAATGTGGTTGACAAACGGCCGCGAAGCAAGTAGAATACACTTTGGTTGATTTTGAGGGGTGCGCTATGGAACTGTCCATTCATCAGGCGGCAAAGCAGTTGATTTTGAGGGGTGCGCTATGGAACTGTCCATTCATCAGGCGGCAAAGCAGCTGGGCGAGGTCTTTCCCTACGCCTGGCAGGGTCCGCTGAAGGAGCAGACCTACGGCGGCCGGACCGTCCGCTTCGTGGGTGACGCCACGCTGACCGGCACGGTGGTGGGCGACGCCGAGGGCTTCACCGTCACCGGGGATGCCAAGGTCACGCTGTCGTCCGTATGCGCCCGCTGCAACGAGCCTTTCGAGGAGCCCTTCACCTTTTCCTTCGAGGACCGGTTCGTCAAGGCGGTCTTCCACAAGGAGGAGGACGAGACCTATCCCTTCGAGGGCGAAACCATCGACCTTACCCAGGCCTTCCTGG
>CACXNN010000110.1 GCA_902768995.1 uncultured Eubacteriales bacterium
ATCGATAAGAATGCGGTGCGTAAAGCTCGTCACCATCGTATGCGTCTTCACATCAACGGCACGCCTGAGCGTCCCCGCCTGAATGTGTACCGCAGCACCGTGCACATCTATGCACAGGTCATCGACGACACCACCGGTAACACCTTGGCTGCTGCTTCCACTCTGGACGGACAGCTCAAGGAGCAGCTCGCCGGCAAGAACAAGACCGAAGCGGCCAAGCTGGTGGGCAAGCTCATCGGTGAGCGCGCTCTCGAAAAGGGCGTGAAGAAGGTCGTGTTCGATCGCGGCGGTTACCTCTACACCGGTCGGGTGGCTGCCCTGGCTCAGGGCGCCAGAGAAGCCGGCCTGGACTTTTAAGGAGGAAACAACATGCGTAACGATAGAAGAAGAGATTTCGAGAAGGAAGTTCCCGAATTCAAAGAGCGCCTCGTGTTCATCAACCGGGTCGCCAAGGTCGTCAAGGGCGGCAAGAACTATCGGTTCACAGCCCTCATGGTGGTCGGCAACGAGAACGGTAAGGTGGGCGTGGGCCTGGGCAAGGCCGTGGAGATCCCCGAAGCGGTCCGCAAGGGCGTCGAGGATGCCAAGCGCCACATGATCGAGGTCCCCATCGTGGGTACCAGCATCCCCCATCAGGTGGAAGGCAAGTTCGGCAAGGGTCATGTCCGCATGCTCCCCGCTGAAGAAGGTACCGGCGTTATCGCGGGCGGCCCCGTCCGTGCGGTCCTGGAGATGGTCGGCATCAAGGACATCCGTACCAAGTCCTACGGCTCCAACAACCCCAGCAACTGCGTGAAGGCCACCCTGAACGGTCTTTCCCAGCTTCGCACCGCCGAGCAGATCGCGGCTCTCCGCGGCAAGACGGTGGAAGAGCTGCTGGACTAAGGAGGAGACACCATGGCTAAGTTGAAGATAACGCTCGTCAAGAGCCCCATCTCCTCTCTGAAGGATCAGCAGGACACCGTGAAGGCCCTGGGTCTCCACAAGGTCTATCAGACCGTGGAAAAGCCCGACAACGCCTGCATCCGCGGCCAGATCTTCAAAGTGAAGCACCTGGTCAAGGTGGAAGAAGCATAAGGAGGTCATTCCATGAAGCTTAACGAATTACAGCCGGCCGTTGGCGCCAAGAAAGCCCCCAAGCGGGTCGGCCGCGGCGTCGGCAGCGGTCTTGGCAAGACCTCTACCAAGGGCAACAAGGGCCAGAAGGCCCGCAGCGGCGCCAAGAAGAACGGTTTTGAAGGCGGTCAGATGCCTCTGGCCCGCCGTCTCCCCAAGCGCGGCTTCACCAACATCTACGCCAAGGAGTACACCGTAATCAATATTTCCGACCTGAACTGTCTGGAAGACGGCACGGAAGTGACGGCTGAGCTGCTCAAGAAGATGGGCATCATCAGCAAGATCGAGAAGGACGGCCTGAAGGTCCTGGGTCGCGGCGAGCTCAATCGCAAGCTCACCGTCAAGGCGGCCAAGTTCACCAAGACCGCCGAGGAAGCGATCAAGGCTGCCGGCGGAAACGTTGAGGTGCTCTGATGTTTACCACGTTCATCAACGCATTCAAGATCAAGGACCTGAGGAAGAAGATCCTGTACACCCTCCTCCTCATCGTGGTCTACCGTCTTGGCTGCGCCATCCCCATCCCGGGCATCGACACGGCGGCCTGGGCCAAGCAGATCGAAGGTCTGGCTCTGTTCGATTTCATGAGCCTGCTCTCCGGTTCCGCCCTGTCCCAGTTCACCATCTTTGCCATGGGTATCTCGCCCTACATCACCGGTTCCATCGTGATGCAGCTTTTGGCCATCGCCATCCCCGCTCTCGAGAAGATGAGCAAGGAGGAGGACGGTCGCCAGAAGATCGAGCAGATCACCCGGTATGTGGGCGTCGGCCTGGCTCTCGTCCAGAGCTTCGGCATCATCGTGACCTACGGCAGCTCCATCGTCACCGGTCAGCCCATCTGGTGGTCCTATCTGACCATCTGCGTTTGCTCCGCAGCGGGCACGGCGTTCCTCATGTGGCTGGGTGAGCGGATCACGGAGAAGGGCATCGGCAACGGTATCTCTATGCTGATCTTTGCCTCCATCGTGAGCCGGGTCCCCGACTGGATCATCGAGCGGTTTAAGCTGCTGTTCACCGGCGTCCAGGTATGGCAGTTCTTCGTGGCGCTCATCGTCATCGTCGCCCTGATCACCTTCGTGGTGCTCATCGAGAAGGCGGAGCGGAAGATCCCCATCATGTACGCCAAGCGGGTCGTGGGCCGCAAGCTCTACGGCGGTCAGAACACCTACCTGCCCATGAAGGCCAACTCCAACGGCGTTCTGCCGCTGATCTTCGCCATGACCCTCATGCAGGTGCCCACCATGATCCTGCAGTTCTTCCCTGGCTCCGGGATCTACACCTGGTGGGAGAAGTACATGAGCTCCAGCGCTGCGGTGCCGGTGCCCTACTATCTGGTCTACTTCCTGCTGATCATCGCCTTCGGTTACTTCTACACCTCCATCACCTTCAATCCGGTGGAGATGAGCAAGAACCTCCAGCAGAACGGCGGCTTCATCCCCGGCATCCGGGCGGGCCGTCCCACGGGCGAATACCTGGGCAAGATCAGCAACCGCCTGACCCTGTTCGGCTCTCTGTTCCTGGCTGTCATCGCCATCATCCCCACCATCGTGCTGAACTCCCTGCACATCACCAGCATGTTCGGCGCGACCAGCGTGCTGATCATGGTGAGCGTGGCCCTGGAGACCACCGAGCAGCTGGAAGCTCAGATGCTCATGCGGCATTACAAGGGCTTCCTCAACTAAGCCTATGAAGATGATTCTGCTAGGCCCGCCGGGCGCGGGCAAAGGCACCCAGGCCAAGGGGATCGCCGCACGGTACGGCATCGCGCATATCTCCACCGGAGACATGCTGCGGGCCGAGGTCCGCGAGGGCACTCCCCTGGGCCGCGAGGCCAAGTCCTACATGGACAAGGGACAGCTGGTCCCAGATGAGGTCATCATCGGCATGGTGAAGAACCGCATCGCGGCTCCCGACTGTGAGAAGGGCTTCCTCTTCGACGGATTCCCCCGGACCATCGCTCAGGCGGAGGCTCTGGAGAAGATCACCGACATCGATCGGGTCGTCGACATCGAGGTCCCCGACGAGCGGCTCATCGCCCGCATCAGCGGACGGCGCATGTGCCCCCTGTGCGGCGCCACCTACCACGTGTCCACCTACGGGAGCGACAAGTGCTCCTGCGGCGGCGTCCTCTATCAGCGGGACGACGATCGGGCGGAGACGGTGGCGGTGCGGCTCACGGAGTACCACAAGAAGACCGCGCCTCTCATCGACTACTACGCCCGTAAGGGCAAGCTCCTGACGGTCAACGGCGACGCTCCGGTGGACGCTGTGGCCGACGAGATCTCCAGGGAGCTGGACGCATGATCACCCTCAAGTCTGCCAGCGAGCTCGTGAAGATGCAGGCGGCCGGCAAGGTGGTGGGGGAGACCCTGAAGCTGTTGGGCGAGAACATCCGCCCCGGCGTCACCACCGCCCACCTCAACAAGCTGGCCCACGAGTACGTCATGAGCTGCGGCGCAACGCCCTCCTTCCTGGGGTACGCGGGCTATCCCGCCAGCGTGTGCATCTCGGTGAACAACCAGGTGATTCACGGCATCCCCGGGAAGCGGGTCCTGCGAGACGGCGACATCGTCAGCTGCGACTTCGGCGCCATCCTGGACGGGTTCCATGGGGACGCCGCCCGGACCTTCCTCTGCGGGGAGGTGAAGCCGGAGCTCCAGCAGCTGGTGAAGGTGACGCGGGAGTGCTTCTTCGAAGGACTCAAGTTCTGCCGGGTGGGCTATCGGATCTCCGACATCTCCAAGGCCGTGCAGCAGCACGCCGAACAATACGGCTACGGCGTGGTCCGCGACTATGTGGGCCACGGCATCGGCCGGGAGATGCACGAGGACCCCGAGGTCCCCAACTACTACACCCCCCGGGCGCGGCAGCGCCTCCACGCCGGCATGGCCATCGCCGTGGAGCCCATGATCAACCTGGGCACCTATCAGGTGAAGGTCCTCGCCGACGGATGGACGGTGGAGACGGCGGACGGACTGCCTTCGGCCCACTTCGAGAACACGATCCTCATCACCGAGGGCGACCCGGTGATGACCACCTACTACGAGGGGGATCTATGAGCGTCGAAGTGAGCGTTGGCGATCTGGTCGTCTCCCGGGCAGGCCGGGACAAGGGACGCCCCTTCGTGGTGCTTCGCGCCGAGGAAGGGTTCGTATATCTGGCGGACGGAGACCTTCGGCGGCTCGATAAGCCCAAGAAGAAGAAGCGGATGCACGTGAAGCCCTACCCCAAGAAGGGCATTTGCCGGATGGAACTTGCTGAGGGCCTCTGCGACGCGGATATCCGCAAGCGCATCGCCGCCCTCACGGCAGCCGATGAAACCTAAGGGATCAAGAAAAGGAGGTACAGCTTGTCCAAAGCAGATGTTTTTGAGCTGGAAGCATACCCCAATGCCATGTTTGAAGTGACCCTTCAGAATGGACGGAAGATCTTGGCCACCATCTCCGGAAAGCTTCGTATGAACTACATCCGGATCCTGCCGGGAGACAAGGTGACCGTGGAGATGTCCATGTATGATTTGAGCCGGGGGCGCATCACCTGGCGCGCCAAGAACTGAACCATCAGAACTAAAGTTTAAGGAGATAAAACAATGAAAGTCAGACCGTCTGTGAAACCGATTTGCGAGAAGTGCAAGATCATCAAGCGCAAGGGTCGCGTCATGGTCATCTGCGAGAACCCCAAGCACAAGCAGCGTCAGGGCTAAGCGCACAGCGTCAGAAAATACTCGCGGGGCGGCTGGCGGCCCGCCCATCGGTTGGGCTGCTTCCTGCGAGCGGATATAGATACATCCTATTTTTCAAATTTTTACGGAGGTAAGAAACCATATGGCACGTATTGCTGGCGTAGACCTTCCGAGAGACAAGCGGATCGAGATCGGCTTGACCTATATCTTCGGTATCGGTCGTGCCCTGTCCAACGACATCCTGGCTGCGACGGGCGTGGACCCCGACATCCGGGTACGTGATCTTTCGGAGAACGATGTCAACAAACTGAGAGAGTACATCGACCACAATGTGAAGGTAGAAGGCGATCTTCGCCGGGAAACCTCCATGAACATCAAGCGCCTGGTGGAGATCGGCTGCTATCGCGGCGTCCGTCATCGCAAGGGCCTGCCCGTTCGCGGTCAGAGCACCAAGCAGAACGCCCGCACCCGCAAGGGCCCGAAACGCACCCAGGGCGGTAAGAAGAAATAAGGAGGGGAGA
>CACXNN010000111.1 GCA_902768995.1 uncultured Eubacteriales bacterium
GGTGGTGCGGATGCCGATCTCCTTCACCGTGCCGCGGAAGCCGTTGACCTCCACGATGTCGCCCACGTTGTACTGGTTCTCAAAGAGCAGGAAGATGCCCGTGACCACGTCGGCCACCAGGCTCTCCGCGCCGAAGCCCACGATCAACGCCACGATCCCCACGCTGGCCACGATGGCGTTCACGTTGACGCCCAGGATGGAGAGCCCCCAGCAGAGGATCACCAGGGCCGCCACGTAGTGAAGGAGGCTGGAGAACAGGGAGATGAGGGTCAGGCCCTTGCGCTCCTTGGGCTTGATGAGGCTCAGCAGGAAGCGAAGGAGCTGGACCGCGAACAGGACCATGGCCGCCATGGCCAGCACCTCAATAACGGGATGGGCGAAGAGGAACCGGTTGATGAGGGCGAACGCGACGAATGCCACCAGGTACGTGAGCAGAGGTTTCAGGTTTTTCATGGGTATCTCCTTTTCGTTTGGTTCAGTTGGCGTAGGCCTTGACCAGGTTCAGGGCGATTTGGACGCATTGGTCCATCTCCTCCACGCACACGTGCTCGAAGGGGCCGTGGAAGGCGTAGCCGCCGGTGCCCAGGTTGGGACAGGGCAGGCCCATGAAGGACAGGGTGGCCCCGTCGGTGCCGCCGCGGATGGGCTGGATGAGGGGCTTCACCCCCGCCTGCTCACAGGCAGCTATGGCGTTCTCGATCAGATGGTAGTTGTCGGGGCGGATCTTCTCCACCATGTTCCGATACTGGTCCCGAAGAGCTATCTCCACGGTGCCGGGACCGTACTTCTCGTTGAGGAAGGCCTCGATCTGCCGGAGGGTAGCCTTGCGGCTGTCGAACCGGGGAGCGCTGTGGTCCCGGACGATGTAGGACAGGGTGGCCTTCTCCACGCTCCCTTCCAGGCTGTTCAGGTGGAAGAAGCCCTCGTACATGTCCGTGTGCTCGGGCCGCTCCGCCCCGGGCAGCAGGCCATTCAGCTCCATGGCCACCTGCAGGGCGTTGATCATGACGCCCTTGGCGGAGCCGGGGTGCACGTTCCGGCCATGGATGGTCACCTTGGCGGCGCAGGCGTTGAAGTTCTCGAACTCGATCTCCCCCGCCTTGCCCCCGTCCATGGTGTACCCGAAGTCGCAGCCGAAGCCCTTCACGTCGAAGCCGTCGGGGCCGTGGCCGATCTCCTCGTCGGGGGTGAAGGCCACGCCGATGAAGCCGTGGGGGATATCGCCCTGCTGGAGCCGCTCCACCAGGGTCATGATCTCCGCCACGCCCGCCTTGTCGTCGCCGCCCAAAACAGTGGTGCCGTCGGTGGTGATGAGGGTCTTGCCCTTCAACTCCAGGAGGCTGGGGAAATCCTTGGGGGACAGGACGCGGCCGGAATCCCCCAGGGGGATGTCGCCGCCGTCGTAGTCGTGGACCAACGTGGGTTTCACGTTCTCCCCGGAGAAGTCGGGGATGGTGTCCATGTGGGCGATGAAGCCCAGCCTGGGCTTGTTCTCGTAGCCGGGGGTGGCGGGCAGGGAGCCGTAGACGTAGCATTTGTCGCTGACCCGGGCGTCCTTGACGCCCAGTTCCTGAAGCTCCTTCACCAGGAGCCTAGCGAGGTCGAACTGGCGCTCCGTGGAGGGGTTCTGCACGAACTCCTCGCTGCTGGCGGTATGGATCTTGGCGTAGGTGATGAATCGTTCGTAGGCGCGCATGGGGTCCTCCTTATTTGATCTTGGTCATGTCACAGCCGTCCAGCCACTGGGCCGCCGTCTCGCAGGCGGCGCGCAGGCCTTCGGGCTCGAAGGGATCGTTGAGCCCCGCGGCGGCCACCAGCTCCCGATAGGTCCGGGTGCCGGCCAGCTTCACCAGCTTGTAGTACCGCTGCCAGGCTTCGGCCCGATCCTGCTGCATGAGGGCCCAGAACTGGAGCGCCACGGACTGAGCCAGGCAGTAGTCGATATAGTAGAAGGGGACTTCATAGATGTGGCTCTGGCGCTGCCAGGCCTTCCCCTCCCCCCAGAAGGGCATGTCGCCCAGCTGGATCCAGGGCATGTAGACCTTCGTCAGCTCCGCCCACTTCTCATGGCGCTGATCGGGAGTCAGCTCCGGCTGCTCGTAGACGATGTGCTGGAAGTGGTCCACCATGGTGCCGTAGGGCAGGAACGTGAGGGCCCCCGCCAGATGGGAATAGCGGTACTTGTCCGCCTGATCGCCGAAGAAGTCCTCGGCCCAGGGCCAGGCGAAGAACTCCATGCTCATGGAGTGGATCTCGCAGCTCTCCAGCGTGGGGCTCTGGAGCTCCAGGGGGAACACGTCCCGGGCGGTGTAGCCGGCGAAGGCGTGGCCGCCCTCGTGGGTCAGCACCTCCACGTCCCCCTGGGTGCCGTTGAAGTTGGCAAAGATGAAGGGGACCTTATAGTCGGGGATGCCGGCGCAGTAGCCGCCCCCCTGCTTGCCCTTGCGGCTCAGCACGTCCATGAGCTCGTTCTTGAACATCACGTCGATGAAGGTAGACGCCTCCGGGGACAGCTCGTGATAGAACTTCTTCCCCGCCGCCAGGATGTCGTCCGCGGTGCCCTGGGGCTTGGGGTTGCCGGTGAGGAACATGGGGGCGGTGTCCGCGTAGCTCAGGGGGTAGCTGACGCCCAGGCGCTGGGCCTGCTCCCGATAGAGCCGGTCCGCCACGGGCACCACGTACTCTATGATGGCCTCCCTGAACTTCTTCACGTCCGCCTCGGTGTAGCAGTTGCGGCCCATGCGGTCGTACCCCAGGGGCACGAAGTTCTCGTAGCCCATGGCCCGGCCCATCTTGGTCCGAAGGGCGGTGAGCTTGTCGTAGATGTCGTCGAGCTCCTGCTGATGCTCCGTATAGAAGCCTGCCTGGGCCAGCCAGGCCTTCCGGCGCATGGCGGGGTCAGGGCTCTCCTTGTAGGGCCCCAGCTGTGCCAGGTTCAGCACCTGTCCCTCGAAGGGGATCTGGGCGGAGGCGATGAGCTTGCCGTAGGCGGTGACCAGCTTGTTCTCCTCCTGCATATCCGGGATCAGCTTGGGATCGAAGGACCTGAGCTCGATGGTCATGTTGGTGAACAGGAGGGAGCCGTATTTCCGTTCGAAATCGGGCCGCCAGGCAGAGCGGAACAGCTCCATCTGGGCCCCCTGCTGGATCTGCTGGAGCTGGGGCCGGATCTCGTCCAGGCACTCCTGTTCCGCGGCGTAGAATTCATCCTCCGTGTTCACGGTATGGCGGATGTAACACAGGGTCATGGCGGTCTGGACCCCGGAGAAAGCCTTCTCCAGGGCTGCGTAGGCCCGGTCCGCTTCCGCAAAGCTTTGGGCGTTCTTCAGCTCCTCGGTGTGCTCCTCGATCTTCTCCCTGAGCAGATCCATATCCGGGCGAACATAGGGCATGTCAGAAAACAGCATGGTCACTCCTCCTCTTTGATGGTCCCCCGTCTCCTTCGGGTAGTAAAATAGTATACACCTTCCAAAGACTAAAGACAAGTTCTTGAAAAAATTGTCGGACTTGTATATAATGTGCTGTATATTTGGGGAGGTATGGTACATGCAGAGGATCGGTTTTGACCACGACCAATACGTGAGGCTCCAGTCCGAGCACATCCGCCAGCGGATCGACTCCTTCGGCGGCAAGCTCTATCTGGAATTCGGCGGCAAGCTCTTCGACGACTATCACGCGTCCCGGGTCCTGCCCGGCTTCCAGCCCGACAGCAAGATGCAGATGCTCCGGTCCCTCAGCGACCAGGTGGAGATCATCATCGTCATCAACGCCTCGGACATCGAGAAGAACAAGGTCAGGAGCGACCTGGGCATCACCTACGATCAGGACGTGCTGCGGCTCATCGACATCTTCCGGGATTTCGGCCTGTACGTGGGAAGCGTGGTCATCACCCGCTACGCCCGGCAGCGGGCTGCGGTGAACTTCTCCAACCGTCTGGAGGCCCTGGGCGTCAAGTGCTATCACCACTACTCCATCCCCGGCTACCCCGCCGACGCCCAGCTCATCATGAGCGACCAGGGATGCGGCAAGAACGACTACGTGGAGACCACCCGGCCCCTGGTGGTGGTCACCGCCCCCGGCCCCGGCAGCGGAAAAATGGCCACCTGCATCTCCCAGCTGTACCACGAGAACCTGCGGGGCGTGAAGGCGGGCTACGCCAAGTTCGAGACCTTCCCCATCTGGAACCTGCCCCTCAACCACCCGGTGAACCTGGCCTACGAGGCCGCCACCACGGATCTTAGCGACGTGAACATGGTGGACCCCTTCCATCTGGAGGCCTACGGCAAGATCGCCGTCAACTACAACCGGGACATCGAGATCTTCCCCGTGCTCAACGCCATGTTCGAGCAGATCTATGGCCAGTCCCCCTACAAGTCCCCCACGGATATGGGCGTGAACATGGTGGGCTTCTGCATCAGCGACGACGAGGCGGTCCGCTTCGCCGCCCAGCAGGAGATCATCCGCCGGTTCTTCGCCGCCCAGATGAGCAAGGTTCTTCGCCGCCCAGATGAGCAAGAAGAAGGGCTTCTCCACCGACGACGAGGTGGATAAGCTCCGCATCCTCATGAAGCAGGCGGGCCTGAAGCCGGAGGATCGGCCGCCCGTAGGTCCCGCCCTCCAGCGGGCCCAGGAGACCGGCGGCCCCGCCGCTGCCATCGAGCTGCCCGACGGACGGGTGGTCACGGGCAAGTCCACGCCGCTCCTCGGCGCGGCGTCGGCCATGCTCCTCAACGCTCTCAAGGAGCTGGGCGGCATCCGCCACGACATGAAGCTCATCTCCCCCGTCATAATCGAGCCCATCCAGCATCTGAAGGTGGACCACCTGGGGAATCACAACCCCCGGCTCCATACGGACGAGACGCTGCTGGCCCTCAGTATCTGCGCCGCCACCAACCCCACGGCGGAGATCGCCATGGAGCACCTCAGCGACCTGCAGGGCTGCGAGATGCACTCCACGGTGATCCTGGCGGAGGTGGATCTGAACCTCCTCAGAAAGCTGGGCATCCACGTGACCTGCGAGCCCGTGTACCAGACCAAGAAGCTGTATCATAAGTAAGCCAGCATGAGAAAAAGCCGCTGCCTGAAAAGCAGCGGCTTCTGTTTTATTTGCTTTAGATCGCTTCTATGGCGGCGGTGAGGGCCGTGACGATCTCGTCCAGGGTCAGGGTGGGCCAATCCTTCCCCTCCGCCAGCTCCGGCGTGGCGGGCACGTGGATGAAGGCGGCGGGGACGGGATCGTCCGCCTGCTCCAGGCGATAGAGCGCCGCATAGAGGAGGGCGTTGCACACGAACCGGCCCGCGCTGTCGGAGAGCCGAGCGGGGACGCCG
>CACXNN010000112.1 GCA_902768995.1 uncultured Eubacteriales bacterium
AGCTCACCAACGCTTGGGGCAGCTATATCTCCGACTGGAACGTGCGGAACCACCACGCCCTCATCGCCTGGCTCAGCGACTACTGCGAGAGGGACCCGAGGAATCGGTGCCCCCTCATGTGGCTCCTGGACAACCTGATCGACGATCGGCGGCTCGCCGAGGCGAAGCAGTGGCTCGAAAAGCTGGCGGAGCTGGACGACACCTTCCGCGTGCCCATGTACCGGTACCTGATCGCCCAGGCCGAGGGGAAGGGGGAGATAGAGCAGCGGCTCCGGGAGCTGGAAGGGATGCAGGACCAGGAGTGGTGTTGGGCGCTGACCCTGGGAGATATCTACACCCAGCGGCAGGAGTACGACAAGGCCATCGCGTGGTACCGGAAGGGGCAGGACATGCAGCCCGCGCCCAAGTTCATCGACAGCGCCATGAGCATCGCCCATATTTGCGAGATCCGGGGCGACAAAGCCGGGGCCATCGAAGCCTACCGGGAGGTCCTGCGCATCCAGCGGGAGGACTGGGGCATCGTCAGCGGCGAGGAGCGGGACGAGGTGGAACGGGCCATCCGAAAGCTACAGTAGCCCTAAATACGACACGGAGCGGAAAAACCGCTCCGTTTTTGCATAAGGGATAATATATCATCCTTGACGAACGGGGCGCGGCGTGGTACAGTAAGGGCACTTTTTCAGCCATCGGGAGAAACGAGCTATGATGATCCCACAGACCACCCCCCTGCGCCCGGAGACCGCCCTCTGCTCCAATTTGGATCGGAGGGACGGGCATCTGCGCTTCGCCGGACAGGACACCATCGAGCTGGCGAAGACCTACGGGACCCCCCTCTATCTCATGGACGAGGATCGGGTCCGGTACAACTGCCGCCTGTATCGGGAGGCATTTTCAACATGCTTCCCCGAAGGCTCCCAGGTGCTTTACGCCAGCAAGGCGGCCGCTTTCCAGCAGATGTGCCGCATCGTGGGGGACGAGGGCCTGGGGTTGGACGTGGTCTCCTCCGGGGAGATCCATACCGCCAAAACGGCGGGCTTTCCCATGGCGCGGGTGTACTATCACGGGAACAACAAGACGGACGAGGACATCGCCTATGCCATGGACGCCGGTGTGGGCTGCTTCGTGGCGGACGGAACGGAGGAGCTGTTGGCCCTGGAGTCGGAGGCGGCCCGCCGGGGCGTGCGCCAGAAGGTGCTGCTTCGGATCACCCCGGGCATCGACCCCCACACCTACGCCGCCGTCAGCACCGGCCAGGTGGACTCCAAGTTCGGCGTGTCCATCGAGACCGGCCAGGCGGAGCCCTTCGTGCGGCTGGCGCTGGATCAGCCCCATCTGAACGTGGCCGGGTTCCACTGCCACGTGGGGTCCCAGGTGTTTTGGGAGGACGTGTTCGAGCGGTCGGTCATGGTGATGATGGCCTTCATCCGCACCGTCTTCGACCACTGCGGGTATCTGCCGGAGGAGCTGGACCTGGGCGGCGGCTACGGCGTGCGGTATGTGGAGAACGACCCCGAGATAGATATACCCCGGAAGATCGCCGACCTGGCGGAAATGCTGTATGCGATCGCAAAACGGCTGGACCTGCCGGTGCCGAAGATCCTGATGGAGCCGGGCCGCAGCATCGTGGCGGACGCCGGGATGACCCTCTACACCGTGGGCTCCGTCAAGGAGATCACGGGCTACAAGCGCTACGTCTCCGTGGACGGCGGCATGTCCGACAACCCCCGCTACGCCCTCTACGGCTCTCAGTACACCTGCTTCAACGCCGGACGTATGGACGAGCCTGCGGACATGCGCTGCGACCTGGTGGGCCGCTGCTGCGAAAGCGGGGACGTGATCCAGCCGGACGTGCCCTTCCCCGCCGCCACCCGGCGGGGGGACGTGATCGCCGTCTGCACCACCGGCGCTTACAACTTCTCCATGGCCTCCGGGTATAACCGGATGCTGCGGCCGCCGGTGGTCATGCTCCGGGGCGGCGGATCCTATGTGGCGGTGGCTCGGGAGACCCTGGACGATATCGTCCGCCTGGATCGATGACCTTTAGCAAAACGACAACAGCCGGGAAGGAAATCCTTCCCGGCTGTTTTGCGTAGTATTCCTTATGCTTCGGGCTCGGCGGGCGCCTCCGCCGCCTCCACCGGCGCGGCCTCGGGGGCGGGCTCCGGCGCAGGGATGGGCTCCGGCTCCGGCGCATAGACCGGCTCGGGCTTCACGGGCTCGGGGGCGGGGGCCTCATAGACGGGGGCGGGCTCAGGCTCCGGCGCGGGGGCGGGCAGATGCTCCTGAAGGGCCTCACCCTGGGCTTTGCCGAAGCTGAAGACCCTGGCCAGGAAGAAGTAGACCAGGGACAGGAGCAGGGCGGTCAGGTTGAGGCTCAGGTTCACGCTGGAGCTGGGCAGGCCCAGACGGCGGATGAACTCGCAGCCCACGAAGTAGCTCAGGGCGATGCCGCAGGCCCAGAAGACGATGTGGAAGATGCCCAGCAGCCGCAGCCGACGGACGTTCCCGGCGGTGAAGGGGGTGTCCTCCTTCTTCATGTGCTTGAACAGGTTCCCGGCGATCAGCATGAGCACGTAGGTGGCGGCCAGGGCCAAAATGCCCGCGCCCACCAGCAGCATGACCACCAGCTTGGCGTCCTTCAGATCCAGCGTCAGCACGCCGTCCTTCACCAGCGCGCCCACGTCGGGCACGGCATCAAGGCCCAGCTGATTGAGATTGAGGTCGTTCAGGGCCAGCACCAGCTTGCCGTCCTTCACGGCGTCCAGGGGTAGGTCGTTCTCATTGACCACGGCCAGGACCACCAGGCTGACGATCAGCACCACGGCGACGATGATGAGCAGGATCCGTAAAATCTTCAGCAGCACGAACCCGAAGCCAGCGCCCCGTTGGACCTTCTTCAGTTTCTTTTCCATGTTCGCTATCTCCTTTACCTAATTTTCATTCACGCGCCGATACAGCGTCAACAGCTGCTCCGGCGTCAGCGCCTCGCCCCGCACGTCGGCGGGCAGGCCCATACTTTCCAGGACGGCCTTCAGGGCCGGCGTCCCAGTAAGATTATTATACAGCGTCTTGCGGCGCATGCGCAAGCAGGCAGCGGCAAATTTTAAGAGGAATTTGGGAGATTCCTGGGGCGCGTCGGGCCGGGCTTCCAGCTTCACCAGGGCGCTGGTCACCGTGGGGGGCGGCACGTAGGCCCCCGGGGGCACCTCGCATAGCAGGGCGGCCCTGTAGTAGAGCTGGGAGACCATGGCCACGGGGCCGTAGTTCTTCTGGGAGGGCCGGGCGAAGAACCGGTCCGCCGCCTCCCTCTGGACCATGAGCAGCATGCCCGCGGGCTTCATGGTCAGCAGCATGGTCACGATGTCCGCCGTGATGCAGTAGGGCAGATTCCCGGCGGCCACGAAGTCCGGGGGCAGGAAGCTGTAGTCCGTCTTCAGGCAGTCCCCGTGGATCAGGGTCAGCCCCTCGTCCGCCAGGTCCCGACGCAAAAAGTCCCAGAGCCGCCCGTCCTTCTCCACGGCGTAGACCCGGGCGCCGGCGGCTAGCAGCTGCTCCGTGAGCCCGCCCAATCCGGGGCCGATCTCCAGCACGGTCCGGCCGTTCAATGGCAGGGCCGTGGCCAGCTGCCGCAGGACCCCCTCGTCCACACAGAAGTTCTGGCCCAGGTTCTTGTTGGGCAGCAGCCCCTCCCGATGCAGGGCCTGCTCCACGAAGGCTCTCGTGGCTCTCATAGATCCGCTTCCTGGGCCGCGGGGGCATCCCCAGCCGCTTCCGGCTCCACCGGAGCCTCCTCCTGGGCCTCGTGCTCCGGCTCGTCCAACGTGGGCTCCTGGACCGGCTCCGCTTCGACGGGGGCCTGCTCCTGGGCCTCATGCTCCGGCTGGACCGGCTCCCCTTGGATCACCGGCGGCTCCGGGATCGGCTTTTGCAGCAGGGAGAAATATTTCTGGCGGGCCTTGTCGTAGGCGGCGTTGAAGGCCTGATCGCTGCCCGCGTGGAGGCGCTCGAAGTACAGGTGCTCGTGGTCGGCCAGCTCCGGGTGCACCCGGACCATGGTGGCCACGCCCACGTTGGAGCACACGCTGCCGATCCGGCGGAAGTCTACCATCAAGTCGGAGAAGGTGGCGTCGGCGTACACGTTGCATTCCCCTGTGCTCATGCGCTTCAAATGGTTCCGCTTCAATAGGGCGATGAGCTCGGCTGTGACCTGGACCAGGGGCTCGATCCGCTCGGCGGCGGCCACGTCCCGCTTGCGGAAGGTCCGATCCGTCTCGTCCAGGATGTTCATGAGGGCGTTTTCCAACACCGCCAGTTCCGACAGGGCCGCGGAGGAAAAGGCGGTGTTGTTCCGCTTCAGGGCGGCGGCGTGCTCGGCGATGTTCACCGCGTGGTCCCCAAGGCGCTCGAACTCGGAGGTGACCTTGTAGTATTGGTCCAGGATGGATACGTGGTAGGGGAGC
>CACXNN010000113.1 GCA_902768995.1 uncultured Eubacteriales bacterium
TCGTCACCAGCGACATCACCCGGCCCATGCCCACGGCCAAGGTCATGCCCGCCCTGCTGGACGAGCTCTATGCGGGCGGCGTCCGACCGGAGGACATCACCCTGGTGTTCGCCCTGGGCAGCCATCGGCAGCATACGGAGGCGGAACGGCGGAAGCTGGCCGGAGAGCGTGCCTATTCCGAGATCCAATGCGTGGACAGCGACCCCGATGACTGCGTCTCCTATGGCACGACCTCCCGGGGCACCCCCGTGGACATCACCCGGGTCGTGGCGGAGGCGGATCGGCGCATCTGCCTGGGCAACATCGAATATCACTATTTTGCCGGCTATTCCGGCGGCGCTAAAGCCATCATGCCCGGCGTGTCCACCCGGGCCGCCATCCAGGCCAACCACAGCCGCATGGTCCTGCCGGAATGCTGCGCCGGGAACCTGGAAACCAACCCCCTGCGCCTGGACATCGAGGAAGCTGGGGCCATGGTGGGCGTCGACTTCATTTTGAACGTGGTCCTTTCCGAGCACAAGGAGATTTTGAAAGCCGTCGCGGGAGACGTGACGAAAGCCCATCGGGCGGGCTGCGCCTTTCTCGACACCCTGTACCGGAAGGAGCTCACCGAGGCGGCGGACATCGTCCTGGTCTCCCAGGGCGGCGCGCCCAAGGATCTCAATCTCTATCAGACCCAGAAGGCCCTGGACAACGCCAAGCACGCCGTGAAGGACGGGGGGATCATCATCCTCATCGGCTCCTGCCGGGAGGGCCTGGGGGAGAGGACCTTCGAGGAATGGATGACCACGGCCCCCACGGCCCATTCCCTCATCGAGCGCATCCAGCGGGAGTTCAAGCTGGGCGGCCACAAGGCCGCGGCCATCGCCATGGTGCTGGAGAGGGTGGAGGTGGACCTGGTGAGCGAGCTGGACGCCGACTTCGTCCGCTCCTTGTTCCTGGTGCCCCAACCCTCGGCCCAGACGGCGCTGGACCATGCTTTTGAAAAATTAGGCCCTGACGCACGGGTGCTCAGCATGCCCTACGGCGGTTCCACCCTGCCGAAAGTCATCAAACGATAAGGAGATAGTTTTTCATGGATTACGCAAAAGAATCGCTCCGCCTGCACGGAGAATGGAAAGGCAAAATCGAAGTGATCGCAACGGTTCCCGTGGCGACCAAAGAAGACCTGAGTCTGGCATATACGCCCGGCGTTGCACAGCCGTGCCTGGAGATCCAGAAGGACATCAACAAGAGTTATGAGCTGACCCGCCGTCACAATCTCTGCGCCGTCATCACCGACGGAAGCGCGGTATTGGGTCTTGGCGACATCGGTCCCGAAGCCGGCATGCCGGTCATGGAAGGCAAGTGCGTGCTCTTCAAGTCGTTCGGCAACGTGGACGCGTTCCCGCTGTGCATCAAGACGCACGACGTCGACGAGTTCGTCAACGCGGTTTATCTGCTTTCCGGTTCGTTCGGCGGCATCAATCTCGAGGACATCTCGGCGCCCCGCTGCTTCGAAATCGAGCGCAAGCTGAAAGAAAAGTGCGACATCCCGATCTTCCACGACGATCAGCACGGCACCGCTGTCATCACGCTCGCGGGTCTCACGAACGCACTGAAGGTCGTCGACAAAAACAAGGAGGACGTCAGGGTCGTTACCTCCGGCGCAGGCGCGGCGGCGGTCTCGATCGTGAAGCTTTTGCTCTCCGCGGGCTTCAAACACATCACGATGTGCGACCGCAAAGGCGCGATCTACAAGGGCCGCGACGGCCTGAACTGGATCAAGGAAGAGATGGCGGAAGTCACAAACCTTGAGCGCAAACCCGGTTCGCTTGCGGATCAGCTTGTCGGCGCAGACGTGTTCATCGGCGTTTCCGCGCCCGGCACGGTCACGACCGAAATGGTCAAAACGATGAATCGCGACGCGATCATCTTCGCCTGCGCGAACCCGACGCCGGAAATCTTCCCGGACGACGCCAAGGCAGGCGGCGCGCGCGTGATCGCGACCGGCAGAAGCGATTTCCCGAACCAGATCAACAACGTTCTCGCGTTCCCGGGCATCTTCCGCGGCACGTTCGACGTCCGCGCAAGCGACATCAACGAAGAGATGAAGATGGCGGCTGCGAAGGCGCTGGCAGACCTGATCTCCGATGAGGAGCTCTCCGCCGACTATATCATCCCGAAAGCATTCGACAAGCGGGTCGGTCCCGCGGTGGCGGCGGCTGTGGCGGCGGCGGCGCGCAAAAGCGGCGTCGCCAGGATCTGAAAGGAGCGAAAACATGGCACTGTTTGACCCTAAGAAAGTGAAGCTGGGCATCGCGCCCATCGGCTGGTGCAACGACGATATGCCCGAGCTGGGCGCGGAGAACACCTTCCGGCAGACCGTCAGCGAGATGGCCCTTGCCGGGTTCACCGGCTGCGAGATCGGGAACAAATACCCCAAGGACCCCAAGGAATTGAAGTGGGAGCTGGACCTGCGGGGCATGCGGATCGCCAGCCGCTGGTTCTCCTCCTTTTTGCTGACCAAACCGCTGGAGGAAAACCTGGCGGATTTCAACAGGGAGCTGGACTTCCTCGCCGCCGTGGGCGCCGACCGGATCAACGTGTCCGAGCAGAGCTATTCCATCCAGGGCCAGGTGAACACCCCCATCCTGACCGGGAACCATAAGCACGTCATGAACGACGAGGAGTGGGATCGCCTCTGCAGAGGGCTGGACGTCCTGGGCAAGGCCGCCGAGGAACGGGGCTTCAAGCTCTGCTTCCATCACCACATGGGCACCGTGGTCCAGACCGCCGCGGAGACCGACCGGATGATGGCCAACACCGACCCCCGGTACGTGTTCCTCTGCTACGACACGGGCCACTTCACCTTCGCCGGGGAGGACCCCCTCGCCATGCTCAAGAAATACGTGGACCGGGTAGGCCACGTTCACCTGAAGGACATGCGCCTTTCCGTGGTGAAGGAAGCCCGGGACAAGGATTGGAGCTTCTTGACCGCCGTGCGCAACGGGGCCTTCACCGTGCCCGGGGACGGGGACGTGGATTTCGACCCGGTGTTCAAGGTCCTGTCCGACGCCAAATATGAGGGCTGGCTGTTGGTGGAGGCCGAACAGGACCCTGCCAAGGCGAACCCCCTCGAATACGCCATCAAGGGTCGCAAATATATCGCGGAGCACACGGGGCTGTAAAAGGAGAAAGCTATGTACTTCGACAAGGAGCTCCATCGAGGCTATAACGTGTATATCGACGCCGCCAGGGACGATCTCGGCACCATGATGGACGTGGGCCTGCTGGTGCTGGAGCCGGGCGACGCCTACGCCATCCACGATCCTGAGAAGGAGACCGCCGTGCTGCTGTTCGAGGGCGCGGTGGAGTTGAGCTACGGGGAGAAGGTCGTGCCCATGGAGCGGCCCGACTGCTTCCGCTATGAGGCCTATTGCCTGCTGGCGCCCCGGGGGACCAAAATCGGCCTGATCGCCAGATCTCACGCGGAGCTGTACATCCAGCAGACCCCCAACGATCGGGACTACAAGCCCGTCCTCTACACCCCCGAAACGGTCCAGGTCCAGCACGCCGGGGCCAACGGGGAGCTTATGGGCGCCATGCGCCGGGAGATCAAGACCTTCTTCGACTATGAGAACGCCCCCTTCTCCAACATGGTCCTGGGCGAGGTGCTGAACTTCCCCGGCAAGTGGTCCTCCTATCCGCCCCATCATCATCCCCAGCCGGAGGTGTATTTCTACCGGTTCGACTATCCCCAGGGCTTCGGCGCGGGCTTCGCCAACGGGGAGATCTACGAGACCCACCACAACGGCCTTGCCGTCATCAACAGCGGTTTCCATTCCCAGGTGGCGGCGCCCGGCTACGCCATGTGCTACGCCTGGGGCATCCGGCATTTGGACGGGGACCCCTGGCAGAAGACCCGCATCGACGATCCCGAGCATTCCTGGCTGTGGAAGCCGGACGCCAACGACCACATTTTCAAAGGTTGATCCCATGTATAGGAGGCAAGTATGAAGACCGTTCGCTTGACCATGGCCCAGGCCCTGGTACGTTTCTTAGAGAACCAATACATCGCCTATGACGGCATCGAGCATCCCTTCGTGGAGGGCGTCATCATGCTCCCGGGCCACGGCAACGTGGTGGGCCTGGGACAGGCCCTCCGGCAGGAGACCCACCGCCTGAAGGTCTGGCAGGGCAAGAACGAGCAGGGCATGGCCCACACCGCCGTAGCATTTGCCAAGCAGATGAAGCGGAAAAAGATCATCGCCGTCACCTCCTCCGTGGGCCCCGGCGCGGCCAACATGGTCACCGCCGCCGCCACTGCCACGGCCAACAACATCCCCGTGCTGATCCTGCCCGGCGACGTGTACGCCTGCCGCCAGCCGGACCCGGTGCTCCAGCAGATCGAGCAGATCCACGATCTGTCCATCTCCACCAA
>CACXNN010000114.1 GCA_902768995.1 uncultured Eubacteriales bacterium
AAAGCTCGGAGATCCGGGCTTTTTTTGCGCCCTTTCGCCGATGAAATATGAACGAATTATCGGAGGCACAGGGGGTCTTCCTGCTGTACTATAGGGGCAGGAGGAAGGACCGATGCAGTATTTGAAGGTGTTCACGGATTTCAAGGAGTTCATGGAGCCCCTGAACGACGAGGAGAAGGGGCGGCTGTTCGTAGCCATGCTGGACTACGCCCAGGACGGGAGCGAGCCCGGGCTGGAGGGCAACGAGCGCTTCGTCTGGGCCATGGCCAAGCGGATCATCGACCGGGAGGCGGCGGCTTACGAGAGCAAGGTGAAGCACCTTCGGCGCGGCGCCGCCCCCGTATCGGAGGAAGCGAGCCCCGTATCGGAGGCGCAGAGCTCCGTATCCTACAAAGAGAAAGAGTATGAGAAGGATAAGGAGAAGGAGAACGAATATGAAAAAGAAGAGGAGAATGAGAAAGCCTCTCTCCAGGAGTATGTGTGTGTTCCAAAAGAAAAGGAGGCCCCTGTGACGGGCCCACACATACCGGAGCGAGAGGAGGTAGAGACCTATTGTCGGGAACGGAAGAACGGCATCGACCCCGACTACTTCTACAACTACTATGCGGCCAAGGGCTGGAAGGTGGGCCAGGACCCCATCCAGGACTGGCGGGCCATGATCCGCACCTGGGAGCGCCGGGACGCCCAGCGCTCCAGCGGGCCGGGGGATATCTCCAGCGCCGTCCAGGGGGTGTTGAACATGGCTCAGCGGAACCGGACGGCCCGACAGCGGAGGGACACCTTCGACAATTACAAGGAGGAGCCGTCCCGCCACTTCTCCCTGGACGACATCGCGCTGACGCTGGACGACGAGCTGTAGCTCACTCCACGTAGCCGGTGAGGCCCCGGACGGAGGCTTCCCCGGAGCGGACGGTGGTCTCGGTGCCGTCGGGGTAGCGGACCAGCAGGCCCAGGGCTTCGTCCACGTCCAGGGCGTAGGCCGGGGTGGAGAGGCCGTTTTGGATCAGGCGCACGTCCCGGCGAAGGGTCAAACAGCGCTGCCGATAGGCCGCCAGGTAGGGGGCGGCGTCGCCCCGCAGCAGGGCGTCGTAGAGCCGGTCCAGCTCCTCGATCATGGCGGCGGCCAGGTTGGGCAGAGGGTAGCTCTCCCCCGTCTCCGTCTTCAACGACCCGGCCAGGTCCCGAAGCTCCGGGGGGAAGTCCTCGGTTTCGTAGTTCACGTTGAGGCCGATGCCCACCACCACGTATTGGAGCTGCCCGCCCGCTGAAAAGGCGCTCTCGGTCAGGATGCCGCAGATCTTCTTCCCGTTCAAAATGAGGTCGTTGACCCACTTGATCCCGGCCTCCGCCCCGGCGATGCGCCGGACGGCCCGGCCCATGGCCTCCGCCGTGAAGCCCATGAGGGGCAGCAGCTTTTCGGGGGGCAGCTGGGGCCGAAGGAGGGCGGAGAGATACACGCCCTTCCCCGCGGCGGAGGTGAAGCTGCGGCCCAGGCGGCCCTTGCCCCGGGTCTGCTCCCCGGCGACGAGGACCGTGCCCTCCCCCGCCCCCGCCTCGGCCATGGCCTTCAAGAGGTCGTTGGTGGAGGGGCAGGTGGGCAAATAGGTGATTTCTTTTCCCACCCGGGCCACGGGGCCCAGGGCGGAACGGATGGCGTGGAGCATAAGGAGTCCTTTCGGGGATATACTGCGCCGCAAGGCGCTGCATCACTTGCGAAGCATACATCACTTTGCGGCGACGCCGCAAAACATCACTTGCCGCAAGGCAAGCATCACTTCCTGCGGGCACGGGGCGTGATGTAGGGCTTCTTCGAAGCCCAGTGATGCACCGCTGCGCGGCGTGATGTGCCTCCGGCGTGATGTATGGCCGCCCGGCGGCCAAGTGATGGCGGATCGTCGGCGATGCCATCATACCACACCCGCCCGGGAAAGGGAAGCGGTCACTTCATCTTCAGCATCCGGGAGAAGCGGGCGATGACGATGACGGACAGGACGATCAAAATGAAGGCGATGGCCACCAGCAGGCTCACCCACCACTGGGACAGGGTCTGCTGCTCCTTCTGCTCCTTCTCCTTTTTGGCCTTCTCCTCGTCGGTGATCTCCACGGGGGCCTGGACGGTGGTCCGAAGCTGCTGATACTCCGTGTGCTCCTCCCCCGCCATGTCCTCGTAGGAGATGACCAGCTCCCCGTAGGATTCCCCGTACTTCTCCTTCCCGGACAGGGTGGTGACGAAGACGGACACGGCCTTGTCCGCGCTCTGCTGGGGCTCCAGGGTGCCCAGGAAGGCCGAGGCGGCGATGAGCCCGTCCATCCTGAGGGTGCAGCGCACGTTGTACACCGGGGCGTAGCCGGTGTTGTAGACGCACACGGGCTGGGTGAAGGTCTCGCCGCTGGTGAGGGTCTCGGGCAGCTTCATCTCGTCGAAGCCGATGGAGGCGGTCTGGACCACGTTGATCTGCAGGGGCACCGTGTCGGCGTAGACGTTGCCGTAGGCGTCCTCGTAGGCCAGCGTCACGGTGAGGCCGTGGCGGCCGGCGAAGACGGTCTTGTCCGAGGCGAAGGGGAAGCTGGTCTCGGTGCTCTCCGAAACGGCCATCCGGGCCAGGAACACGGGGGCCAGGCTGTCGCTCCGGTAGACCCCCTGGCCGTCGGCGGCGGCCATGATCCGCACGTTCTTCGCCTCCAGGTCCCCCACGTTCTGGACCGTCAGGGACAGGGTGAAGCCCTGGCCGCCGGCGATGGTGCTGGTGCTCACCTGGCTGCTGGACAGGACCAGGACGGGCTTTCGGACCACCGAGGGGCCGCTCCAGCCGCCGCTCCAGCCGCCCCCGCCGCCGCTCTCCTCAGCGGGGCTCTCGCCGTCGGTGATGGCCACCTGCAGGGTGAAGTCCTGCTCCGCCGGGTCCCCGTGCTTGTCCGTATAGCTCACGCGGAAGGTGACGGGGTAGGTGCCGTTCTGCCGGTTGGCGGCCAGGTCCAGGGACAGGGTCATGAGGAACACGTCTCGCTCCACCGGGTTCCCGGCGGCGTCCTTGGCCGTTTCCCTGGTCTTCTTCAGGTCGAACTGATAGTTGCCGTAGAGGAAGGGGCCCACGGTATCCATGTCCGGGGTCACCCGCAGCACGTCCCCCATGACCTCCCCCAGCAGGGGCAGCACGAACAGGGCCTTGCCCCCGGAGACGGTGGGCATGTAGCCGCTCGAATAGCTCTTGGTCATGCCGGGGTAGATATAGGCCGTGTCGATGACCAGCTCCGTGTCGCTGGCGCCGCCGGGCCGGGGGGTGGGCGTAGGCGTGGGCGTGGGAGACGGCGAGGCGCTGGGGGCGCCGGAGGCCGTGGCCGAGGGCGTGGGGCCCGGTTGATCGGAGGCCGAGGGCGTGGGGCCCGGCGGGTCCGTGGGGTCCACGGGTGGATCGGTAGGGTTCACCGGCGGGTCCGTGGGGTCCACCGGCGGGTCCGTGGGGTTCACCGGCGGGTCCGTGGGATTCACGGGCGGATCCGTGGGCTTCGGCGGGTCAGTGGGCTTCGGCGGGTCCGTAGGCGCGGGCGGGTCCGTGGGCTTGGGCGTGGGCTGGGGGGCCTCCACCACGGTGACGGTGGGCCCGGCGGCCACGAAGCCGCCCTCCACCTGATACCACAGCTGGCCGTCCACGGTGTTTTCGCCCAGCCACTTCACCTGCGCCCCGGGGGCCAGGGTCTCCACGGGGGTCTCGTCGCCGATGGCGGCGAAGACGGCTACGGGCTCCGTGCCCGTGTTCTTCACGTACTTCTCCCCCGCCGCCAGGGCCGGGGCCAGGGGCAGCAGCCCCAGCAGGGCCGCCAGCAGCAGGCAGCACAACCGTTTCCTGTTCATACTCTCTCCTCCCGTATCATGGTCATGACCCCCGCGTCCATCTCGCAAACGGTGTCGCAGAGGGCGTCGATATCCGCTATGTTGTGGCTGGCCAGCAGGATGGTCCGGCCGTCCGTGGCCAACGACCGGAACAGCTCCCGCATCTCCGCCACGCCGTTCTTGTCGAGGCCGTTCATGGGCTCGTCCAATATGAGCAGGGACGGGTCCTCCATGATGGCCTGGGCGATGCCCAGGCGCTGGCGCATCCCAAGGCTGTACTTGCCCACAGGCTTCGTCGACAGGGGGTCCAATCCCACCCGGCGGATCACCGCCGCCACCTCCTTGAGGCCGATCCTCTTTTTCAGCGACGCCAGTATCTCCAGATTCCTGAGCCCCGACAGCTGGGGCAGGAACCCCGGCGTCTCGATGATGAGGCCCAGGTCGTCCGGGAAGTCCACGTCCTTGCCGATCTGCTTCCCCTGGACGAAGACCTTGCCGCTGGTGGGCTGCAGAAAGCCGCAGATGCACTTGAACATGACGGTCTTGCCGCTGCCGTTGTTGCCCACCACCCCGTGGATCATGGCGTTGGTCATGGGTACCCTCCTTTTTCTTTGCGACTTTTTCTCTTTAGACAAAGAGAAAAAGTCGCCAAAAAGAGAAACTTGAGAAGGATTATTTGTTTCCACAACAAAGCATTACTTCTTCTTAAAGTTCTTTTGCGCAGCTTTTCTTACAAGAAAGGGTGCGCAGCCGAACGCTGCCTGTGGCAGATGCAGTGAGGCGCAGCACGGGCAAAACAACGAGAAACCAAACGGAGTGCAGGTTTCGACTATGTTTTGCCCATGGTCACGCACAGGCTTTCAATCCTTCCTTAATACCCCAGCAAATCGTTCAAAATGCTGCCGTCCACGGCGTTGACGGACAGGATGGAATCCTTCCATTTGACGGGGCCAATCCTTGATCTTCACGCAGCGATAGGAGAAGAACACGTCCGTCACCTTCACCGTCCGCTCGCCGCCGCTCAGGTACACGTTCATGAACACCTGCTTCTCGAAGATCTCCATGATCCTCTCGAAGGGCAGCAAAGTCACGTTCTCGTTCTCCACCCCCAGGACCTCCAGGGGGTCCATCCAGGAGAGGACCACCAGCTGGCCGCCCCGCACCTCCGCGCCCAGGCTCTCCTTTATGGGCGGCTGGGCGAAGCTCAAGCCCGCCTGCTGGGCCGCGCTGTCGGAGCCGTAGTAGCTGTTCCACTCGTAGACGGGGATGCCCTCGTACACCGGCCGCAGGGTGATCTTATAGGAGCCGTCGTCCACGCCCGTGTCGCTGTTAAACCGCTCCCGCAGCCCCTGATCGGCCGGCTCGATTGCCACGATCTCGTAGTGGCTGTTCCCCAGCAGGGCCAGGGCGTCCTCCACCAGCCTGCGGGCGGTGTCGGCGGTGATGGGGGCCTTGGCCCCCGTGGGGTTGGCGTCCGAGGCGTCGTACTGGATAGAGCAGGTCTCCTTCGTTTCGGTTTCGATCCAGATGTGTTGGCCGCTCTCGGTGTACACGCTTACCAGCGCGTCGGCCCAGGTCCCGGTCCAGGGCCGGGGCTCTCCCGGCTGGAACTCGTTGTAATAGGTCAGCACCCGCCGGAGCGCGTCGTTGTACTCTGCCTGCAGGCTTTCATAGTCCGCCTCCGGGCCATAGGGCCGCTTCGCCAGGGCATCGAGGGCGTCCCGATACTGGTCCGCCACGTTCAGCCACCGGTCCCGGCCCAGGGGGTCCGTTTCAAAGAAGACGGTCCGGCCCGTCAGCGTCTCGGCGATCCGCTGCTTGTCCTCGGTGCTTGGATGGAGCCGTCCCACCCGCAGCACCGGCACCCGGCTCACCTGGGGCATGTGTACCGCCGCGTCCATCTCCACGTGGAGCGTCCCGCCGTACACGGGCCCGCTGACCGTCCTCTGCACCGTCTCCGGCACACCCAGGGCGTCTTGCACCGTTTGGGCCGCTTCCACGCTGGCCTGAGGCGCGCTGTGGATCACCGTCTCCAAGGTGTCGTCCCCCTTGTTCACCACCACCTCCGCCTCCGGCGTGGGCTGGCAGGCGGTGAGGAGGAGGGCCATGAGGAAAACGATGGCTATTCTGCGACTTTTTCTCTTCGGTGAAGAGAAAAAGTCGCCCAAAAAGAGAAGCTCACAAAAATGGTTATTCATAAGCGGTTATCCCCTTACTCTTCTTAAAGTTCTTTTGGGCGACTTTTCTTACAAGAAAAGTCGCGAAGCTTCCAATCCTTCCACTATAAACTTCCCTCCGTCCCCGTGAAGTTGAAGCTGTAGCGGCGGATGGAGAGCTGCACCAGCAGGAACAGCAGCAGGATCAGGCCCCCGAAGATCATATAGGTGTCCCGGAGCCGGGGCAGCAGGTCGTAGCCGAAGTTGTGCATGTGGTAGGTGGCCTGGTTGAGGGGCGAGGCCCAGCCCACGATCACGTTGGCCTTGTAGACGAGGTCGTCGGGCAGGTGCATCACGTCCTTGAAGAAGGCGGGGTTCAGGAGGAGGCCGAAGAGGGAGAAGCCGAAGGCCCCCACGATGCCCGCGCTGCGACCCTTCTGGAGCTTGCAGAGGAGCATGATGAGGCTCAGGACCAGGGTATAGAGGAGCATGAGCAGGAAGATGGTTTCGGCGCACTCATAGGGCCGGGACATCTCCAGGGTCTTCACCAGGGCCGGCAGGGCCACCGCCTTCCCCGCCCCGGAGTAGCCCAATATGGCGGCGGTCTCGGACCACATGTTGCCGAGAAAGCTGTTCTGGGCACAGATCAGGGACGTGGCGGCGAAGATGAACAGCATATAGAGCAGGGTGGCGAGGGTCAGGTAAATGAGCTGTCCCCAGGCCCAGGTCCGCCGCCGCATGCGCACCAGATAGTAGGGGACGCCCGCCCCCAAAAAGGGCATGTCCACGAACAGCAGCACCAGCAGGAGGGAGATGAGCAGGATGGAGTTGGCGTCGCCGAAGGTCCACACGAAGGGCTCGAAGGCCTGCATGGCTGTGCCCATGTCGTAGGCGAAGGACGCCGCCTTGTCGGACAGCAGGAAGCACAGGATGAACGCCAGGGCGAAGGTGAGGTAGACGCGCATGTTCCCCCGCCACATGCGGAAGTTGTAGCGCACCACGGCCAGCACCTGCCGGAGCTCCCGGACCGGCCCGAAGCCCTTCCGGGGCCGGAAATCCCGCTTGGGGATACGAGGCGGCCGGGCGGCGAGGGAGGAAAAGGCTCGCCGCTGCCGCTTGTCGTCCCTGAGCTCGTTCTGGGCGGTCAGGAAGAATAGAAGCTGAAAGAGGATCACCAGGGAAAGGAGGGTCAG
>CACXNN010000115.1 GCA_902768995.1 uncultured Eubacteriales bacterium
ATCCAGGAACACATTGTAGATGGAGGCCAGATCCGGTTCAGCCGCGTTGAGCTCCTTGAGGGTCATCTCGTTCTTCTTGTCCTTCACGTCGTCGCGGACCGGCCAGTTGCCTTCCTTGGCGAAGGGCTTGAAGCCGCCGCTCTCGCCGTCAGCGCCGCCGGTCACAAAGCGGATGAACAGGCGGGCGCCGGCGGGGTGCTTGCAGTTGTTGACAACGTACAGGTACTCCAGGTTCTGAAGGCCGTTATAGGGGTTCAGCACGACCCATGCGATGTTATAGCCGGAATCGTCGCGATTGGAGATCTTGCCGGCCGAGGCCAGGGCAAGGGCGGGATCGTCAGCCGTGGAATTGTGGACCGCTTCCACCAGCTCGTCGCCGTCGCCGATGAAGGTGATCTTCATCTGGCTGAAGCGCCACAGATACTCCACGCCGGCGTTGTTCGCAGGTACATTGGGGAAGGCGCTGGCGTCATAGGTGTACTCCAGATCCTCACCGTAGACTTCCTTGTAGTTGGCGGCCATCTGGTCGGCGTTCACGATAAAGCTGGCGAAAATGGAAAGGTACGCAGTCTCGGAGCCGATCTCCTTGGTAAAGATGCGGTACTTCTGGCTGCCGTCCTCGTTCTTTTCGATGATCTGCCACCAGCTGTCAATGGGCTGACCATCGGGGAAGGCTTCGGTGTTGTAGTACCAGAAGGACTGGGAGGCGTAGAGCGGATAGCCGTAGCGGAGCAGGCCCTCGTCGATATGGGCGCAGATGTCTTCGGGATAGAAGGCTGTGATGATGCCGTCCTCATAGTCGCCGAAGAACACATCGCCGTTAACGTCCTTCACCTGGAGCACGTCGCCCTGGACATTATTGGCATTGGCCTCAAGACGGCACTTCTGCAGGACCTCATCGTTGTCCAGATCCATGATGTCCACGGTCAGGCCGGGGAAAGCTTCCTCAAAGGTGTCCTTCACCTTGAGCATTTTGGAGGAGGTGGCGTAGATGTTGATGGCGCTGCCGTCCTTGACCTCTTCCAGGGCCTGGGCATAGAGCTCTTCGTCGCTCATCTTGCTCCAGTCGTCATAGATGGGGCCGAAAAAGGCAGAATCCTCTACCGAGGGCGTGTCGGGCTGCGCAGGGGTGTCGGGTTGCTGCTCCGCTGGAGTATTGTCCTCTGTCTTGGCGGGAGAGGCATCCTGCTTGGGGGTCTCAGTCTGGGTGCCGCCGCAGGCGACAAGACCCAGGAGCATGCAGAGAGCCAGCAGCAGAGCGCAGATCTTGCTCAGTTTCATTCTTTTTTCTCCTTTCGTCCTATTCTTGTGAGTGTCGGTGGGTTTGCGGTCTATGTTTTTCGCGGACTCGCCGCGTTGGATACGCTCAGCGAGCGCGTTTGATCAGGCGCGTGGTATCGGCGTTGTAAACGTTGATCTTTTCCGGGGCGATGCTCACAAAGACCTCCTGGTCAAGATCATAGTGGGCCAAGCCGATCTGCTTGGAGAGGAACTCGCTTTCACCGGCCTTGAGAGAAACCAGCGTTTCGGAGCCGGCAGGCTGGTTGGCGTAGACCTGCACCGGAATCCTGCCCTCTCCCGCTTCCTCAAAGATCTGGATCTGCTCGGGCCGGATGGCCACCACACAGTCAAACTCACCTTCGGGAATGGTTTCCTCGGTCAGATCCTCTGCCGGGAAGACATAGGTATCCAGCTCGCAGGTGACATGCAGGCCTTCCTCGTCCCGCTTTGCCTTTCCGGCCAGGAAGTTGATGCGGGGATTTCCTATGAAATCGGCGGCCTCGAGGTCGATGGGGTTCATGTACAACTCCATCGGCGGCGCCACCTGGCTCAGCTCGCCTTTTTTGAAGAGAGCGATCTTGGTGGACATGGTGAGGGCTTCCACCTGATCGTGGGTGACGTAGATGATCGTGGTGCCCAATTCCTTGTGGATGCGCTGCAGCTCCGAGCGCATATCCACACGAAGCCTGGCGTCCAGGTTGGACAGGGGCTCGTCCAGAAGCAGGAGTTTGGGGTTGGAGGCCACGGCGCGGGCAATGGCCACGCGCTGCTGCTGGCCGCCGGACAGCTCGTTTGGATAGCGGTCCACATACTCCTCGATGCGCATCATCCGGAGGGCATCCTGGATGCGGCGCTCGATCTCCTCCTTCGGCAGCTTCTGGATCTTCAGGCCGAAGGCGATGTTCTCCCGCACAGTCATGTGGGGCCAGAGGGCGTAGGACTGGAACACCAGGTTCAACCCGCGTTTGCTGGGTTCTGCGTAATAGGCCAGATCCGCGTTGATCATCTCCACACCGTCGATGGTCATGACGCCGCCCTGTGGCTTTTCCAGGCCGGAGACGACGCGCAGCGTGGTGGTCTTGCCGCAGCCGGAAGGGCCCAGCAGGGTCATGAAGTCGCCGTCCTCAATGACCAGGTTGATGTCGCGCAAAACGTGGTTATCCCCATAAAACTTGTCGATATGCTTCAGTTCGATTCTGCTCATGATTCTTCCTCCTTACCACGATTTGCCAATATCGGCGCCGAAACGATTAGCGATGATATAGCAGATCAGGATAAACATCAGCACACACACCGAGATGGCGTCGGCCATCTGGTTCATGCCGTCCTGTGAATAGGTGAAGGCCAGGTAGGACATCGTGGTGGTACGCTTGTCCATCATGATGATAATCAGGTCAAGCTCCTTGGCAATGCTGATAAAGGTCAGCATGAAGCCTGAGATAAAGCCGTTCTTGGCAAGGGGCAGGACGATGCGGGTCAGCTTCTTGCCGAAGCCCGCGCCGTTGATCTCCGCCGCCTCCTCCAGCTCCACGGCGATCTGCATCATGTTGGCCGTGCCGGAGCGGCTGGCAAAGGGGAAATGCTTGACCACGCTGGTCAGCACGATCAATGTGAAGGTGCCATAGAGCGAGGGGAGCAGGCCGCCCAGATGGGGCTTGGAGAACATCGCCACATACATGGACGAGAAGGCGATGCCGCTCATCAGATAGGGGATGAATACCAGCTGTTCGGTGAGGTTGCCGTACCACTTGCCGCGGCCGCGGGTGGTGATGTAGCCCAGAAACTGGCCGCAGAAGGCGGTGATGACCGATGCGATGACCGTCAGCCGCACGGTATTCCAGACGGCCTTGCCGAACTCGGTGTTGTAGAAGATGCCTCTGTAGCTGGTGTAGTAGGGCGCCAGCTCCTCGTTGGAGCCGATCCAGTTGTACATGGTCAGATTGCTCAGGCCGTAGCCCGCGCCGGTGTTGATCTGGAAGGTCTCCATGATCAGCACGAACATCGGCATAACCATCGCGAAGAACAGAAACAGCAGCAGGAAGATCATCAGAGGAACCTTGGCCTTGCCGAGGCGCATTTCGGTACTGCGCCCGCCCTTGCCGCCGATGGTGGCGTAGCTTTTGCGAACGCCGATGATGCGCTGGTTGGCAAAGATGATGAGGGCGGCCAGGGCGATCAGAACGATGCTCATCGCGAAGCCCACGTTCTGGGGGCTGCCGTTGATGAAGTTCTTCATCTTGGTGGCCAGCGTGAAGTAGCCGATGCGGTTGCCGAGGTTGGCCGCCACGCCGTAGGTGCCGATGGACTTGGACAGGGTCATGACCACGGCGGACAGCACACTGGGCAGCACCAGGGGGATGGTGATGGACTTGAGGATCTGGGGCTTGGACGCGCCGCAGATCTCGCCCATCTCCTCCAGCTCGGAGTTGATGGAGCGTAGGGCCGACTGCACATGGATGTAAGAAAAGGCGTAATAGTGCAGCGACATGCAAAGCACGATGGCCACCGGGCCGTAGGCCAGCCAGTCCGGGATCGGGATGCCCAGGCCTTCCAGGAAGCCTAGAGAGCCGGAGGTCTTGTTGCGGAACACCGCCAGCCAGGACAGGGACTTGCACCAGGACGGGATCATGTAGGGGATGACAACCAGCATGCCCAGCAGCTTCTTGCCGGGGATGTCCGTTCTGGCGATGAGCCAGCCGAGAACGCTTCCCAGAGGGACGCTGACCAGTACCGTGAAGAAGCCGCAGACCAGTGAGTTTTTCAGCGGCCCCCACAGGGTCGCCTTGGCCATCTGCCCGCTGAGCAGATATTTCCAATAGTACAGTGTGAAGTCGCCAACCTCAGCCCCCGGCAGACGCCGCAGCTCGCCCTTTGCTACCGTAAAGGTGGAGGCAATCATCTGCAGCAAGGGAATCACGATCAGGCAGAAGAGGATCACCAGGCTGATCATGACAACAAGGTTGAAGGGATTCTTGATCACATTCAGGATCTGATTTTTTAATCTGGTCTTATTGAATGGTCGTCGCGCAGCTTTTGTTTTCACATCCGTTGCCCCTTTCTTGCCGGCAGGTCCGGCGTTTCGGCAGAAGCAAGCTTTCGCTTTCGCTATTTTCGGGAGATCGCT
>CACXNN010000116.1 GCA_902768995.1 uncultured Eubacteriales bacterium
TTTTCGACGAGACCCTCGTGTCCGTCCGCGTCCGGGAGGAGATGCCCGTGAAAGCGGTCATCCCCCGGGGGGACAGGACCATTTTGGACTTCGGCCAGAGCTTCGCCGGGTTCGTCGTCATCGACCCCACCAAGATGGCGGGGGACGTGCTGACCGTCCGCCACGGGGAGATACTGAACCCGGACGGGAGCCTCTACACCAACAACCTGCGCAAGGCCAAGGCCACCGTCGAATACCACAAAGGCCAGGAGACGAAGCTCTATCGCCCCCGGTTCACCTATATGGGCTTCCGATACGCGGAGCTCTCCGGCGTGCCCTATGAGGAAGGGCTCGTCACCGCCTACGCCGTTCACAGCGACATGGGGCGGACGGGGGACTTCTCCTGCGGCCAGGAGGACGTGACGAAGCTCTATGAAAACCAGGTCTGGGGCCAGAAGTCCAACTACGTGGAGGTGCCTACAGACTGCCCCCAGCGGGACGAGCGCATGGGCTACACCGGCGACGGCCAGGTCTTCGCCCTGACCGGGTCCTACAACTTCGACACCGAAGCCTTCTGGACCAAGTTCCTCCGGGACATCCGCTACTCCCAGCTGGACAACAAGGAGGGGTACGTGGCCCCCACCATCCCGGCCCAGGGCCCCGCGGGCCTGGGGCAACTGCGACCTCATCGTGCCCGAGATGCTCTATTGGCAATTCGGGAGCGACCGGCATTTGCGGGTCCAGTACGACAGCATGAAAGCCTTCGTGGACTGCGAGATTCGGCACATGGGCGGCCTCCTGGGCAAGAAGGACCTGTGGATGGGGCCCAGCCTGGGGGACTGGCTCACCCTGGGCAAGGACGTGAAATACATGGCCATGCACAACGGCCCCGTGTCCAACGCCTTCCTGGTCAACGACCTGCGCATTTTGAGCGAGACCGCCCGGAGGCTGGATAAGCCCGAGGACGCCGAGCGATACGCCGCCCAGCTCACCAGGTCCCGGGCCGCCTATATCAAGGCTTTTGTCAAGCCCGATGGTACCATGAAGGACGACTACCAGGGGGCTTACGTGCTGGCCCTGCGGTACGTGCTGGAGGCGGGGGAGCTGTGGGACAGGGTGTTCCTGAAGCTCCTCGAAAAGCTCCGGGCCGAGGGGATGCAGACGGGCTTCTTCGCCACGGAGCATCTGCTGCCCCTGTTGGCGGACCACGGGGAGGCCACCTTGGCCTACGATCTGCTCCTCAGCGAGCGCTGCCCCGGCTGGCTCTATCAGGTGCAGCGGGGGGCCACCACCACCTGGGAGCGCTGGGACGCCCTGCGGCCCGACGGCACGGTGAACGAGGACAGGATGTCCTCCGACAACATGGTCTCCTTCAACCACTACGCCTTCGGCAGCGTGGGCGAGTTCTACTACCGCTATATCCTGGGCATCCGGCCCCTGGAGCCGGGCTTCTCAAAGGTCCTGATCGCTCCGGTGCCCGACCCACGGCTGCAGCACGCCAAGGGCAGCTACCGATCCCGGGCGGGCCTGATCCGCTCCGCCTGGAAATATCAGAAGGACAGGATCGTCTTCGACGTCGCCGTCCCCGCCCCGGCCGAGATCCGCCTGCCCGACGGCACTGTCCATGCAGTGGAGAAAGGAACCTATCGCTATGAAGTATTACTGTAACCCTCTGAACGTCCCCTACCGGTATCAGTTCAACGCCGATCCCCGCCGGGGCGGTGCGCTGCAGATCTGCCGGGAGGCGGCGGATCCGTCGCTGATTCAGTTTCAGGGGAGATATTATATCTTCGCTTCCATGACGCTGGGCGTTTGGGTCAGCGACGATCTGGTGCATTGGGAAAGCCATCGTCTCCCGGACGAGCTGCCCCTCTACGACTACGCGCCGGACGTGCGGGTGCTGGGGGACTGGGTGTATTTCTGCGCCTCCAACCGGGAGCACCCCTGCGACCGCTGGCGCACGAAGGACATCCTGAACGGGCCCTATGAGCGGATCGAAGGCTCCTTCCCTTTCTGGGACCCCAATCTGTTCCGGGACGACGACGGCCGGGTCTATTTCTACTGGGGCTGCTCCAACCAGACGCCCATCTATGGCGTGGAGCTGGATGCGGAAACTATGCTTCCCAAGGGAGAAAAGGCCGCGCTCATAGAGGGCCGCCCCTTTGCTGTCGGCTTCGAGCGCGTGGGCGAAAACAACAGCACCCTGCCCGCTTCCGACGCGGAGGTAGAGGCAAAATATCAGGCGTTCGTGAAAGCCCAGGGCGTGCCGGAAACCATGATCCCTGCGGACATGAAGCCGCTGATCCGCGGCATGTTCTCCAACCGGCCCTATATCGAGGGGGCCTGGATGGACAAGCATGACGGGAAATACTATCTTCAATACGCCGCGCCCGGCACTCAGTACAACACCTACGCCGACGGAGTGTACGTGAGCGACCATCCGCTGGGGCCCTTCACCCTGGCCGGAAACAATCCCTATTCCTACAAGCCCGGCGGCTTTCTGCCCGGCGCGGGCCACGGCTCCACCATGGCGGACCGGCAGGGGAACCTGTGGCACACGGCCACCATGCGCATCTCCAAGAATCACGATTTTGAGCGCCGGGTGGGCCTCTGGCCCGCAGGCTTCGACGCGGACGGGGAGCTCTTTTGCAATCAGCGCTACGGCGACTGGCCCATGGCGGTCTCCGGGCAAAAGGACGATCCCTGGCGGGACCCAGCCTGGATGCTTCTGAGCGCGGGCAAGGCGGCCTCGGCATCCTCCTGCACGCCCGGTCACGAACCCGGAGAAGTCACGAAGGAGGACGTGCAGACCTGGTGGCAGGCGGCTTCCGTTGACCGCAGCGAATGGCTGCAGGTGGACCTGGGCAGACCCATGGACGTCCGTGCCGTGCAGGTGAACTTCGCCGACGACAGGATCGACGTTCCCTGTCCCGGCCCCATCCGCCCCGGCTCCCAGGCCCGGTACATCGACGAAGCCGATCGGGTGACCCAATGGAAGCTGGAGGGGAGCCTCGACGGACGGGACTGGTTCGCCGTCGAGGACAAGTCCGCTGCCGCCACGGACCTTTCCCACGACCTCGTCGTTCGGGCGGAAGGCTTTGCCGCCCGGTACCTGCGCCTTTCGGATATGGCCGTGCCCTTCGGACAGCGGCCCTGCGTGTCCGGTCTGCGCGTCTTCGGCCGAAGCGACGGAGAAAAGCCGGCTGCTCCCGCGTTTTCGGCGGCGCGGCAGGGCGATCTGGATATGCTGGTGGATATCGTTCCCCAGTCTGACGCGCTGGGGTACAACATCCTGTTCGGCGCCTCGCCGGAAAAGCTGTACCACAGCTGCATGACCTTTGCCCCCGGCAAGATCCGGGTCGGCGCTCTCATCCGGGACCGGGCATACTGGGTGCGGGTGGATGCGTTCGACGAAGCCGGGATTACCCGCGGAACCTGCGTAAAACTGTAAGGAGGAAAGAACATGGCATTCCCCAAGGGATTTTTCATCGGCGCGGCCACCGCCGCCCACCAGGTGGAGGGCAGCAACGTCCACAGCGACTACTGGCTCCAGGAGCACATGCCCCACAGCAGCTTCACCGAGCCCAGCGGCGACGCCTGCGACCATTATCACCGCTATGCGGAGGATATTGAACTGCTGGCAAAGGCAGGCCTGAACGCCTACCGCTTCTCCATCGAGTGGGCCCGGATCGAACCTGAAGAGGGGCAGTTCGACGAAACGGAGATCGAGCACTACCGTCAGGTCATCCGCTGCTGCCGGGATTACGGGGTGGAGCCCGTGGTGACCCTCCACCACTTTACCAGCCCCGCCTGGCTCATCCGCAAGGGCGGCTGGGAGGCCGAGAGCACCGTGGAATACTTCCGCCGCTACGCCGCCTGTGTGGCCGAGCAGCTGGGCGGCGAGCTCAACTACATCTGCACCATCAACGAGGCCAACATGGGCCTGCAGCTGGCCGCTATCAGCAAGCGCTATATGCTTATGGCCGAGCAGGCCAGGAAGGCCGCGGCCTCCGGCGCCAAGCAGGCTGAGGGCAAGGTCCAGGTGGGCATGAACTTCGAGAAGATGATGGAAAACATGAAGTTCGCCGCCATGGAGAACGCTCAAGTTTTCGGCACGCCCCAGCCCCAGACCTTCGTCTCCGCTCGGACCCCCGCCGGGGACATCCTGGTCATGCGGGCCCATCTGGCGGCCCGGGAGGCCATCAAGGCCCGCTGCCCCCACATCCGGGTGGGCCTGACCCTGTCCCTCCACGACCTCCAATCCCAGCCTGGGGGCGAAGCCTTCGCCGAGGCCGCCTGGGAGGAGGAGTTCCGGCACTATCTCCCCTATATCGAGGGCGACGACTTCCTGGGCGTCCAGAACTACACCCGCACCGTCTACGGCCCCGCGGGCCAGCTGCCCGCCCCTCAAGGCGCTGAGCTCACTCAAATGGAGTACGAGTTCTATCCCCAGGCCCTGGCCCACGTGCTCCGCCAGGTCCACCGGGACTTCCCCGGGGACCTGATCGTCACGGAAAACGGCATCGCCACCGCCGACGATACCCGCCGTGTGGCCTTTCTCCGGGAAGCCCTCGCCGGCGTTCAGGCCTGCCTCGCCGACGGCCTCCCCATCCGGGGCTACTTCCACTGGTCCCTCCTGGACAACTTCGAGTGGCAGAAGGGCTTCTCCATGACCTTCGGCCTCGTCGCCGTGGACCGCGCCACCCAGGCCCGCACCCCCAAGCCCAGCTTCACCTTCCTGGGTTCCTTCGCAGGATAAAAATGCAAGCATCCAAACCAAAAGACAGCCCCGGATGGGACTGTCTTTTTTGGTTGCGGGGGAGATTTTCATTGAGTACGCAAATGAAGCATTCCCGTTCCTGCTGGGCAGAAAGGGCACTTTTGACAGAGAAGGCGTATATTTATCGG
>CACXNN010000117.1 GCA_902768995.1 uncultured Eubacteriales bacterium
TCTTACCCATTAGTTTGCACCCTCCTCAACTTTTTCCAGATAAATGGCGTAGTCGGGACACCTCTGTTCGCACTGCCCGCACTTGATGCAAGCGTCGGGATTGGCCTTGGTGACCTTTCCCTTCTTCAGCACGAGCACCTGCTTGGGGCAGAAGGCCACGCAGATCCCGCAGCCCTTGCACCACTTCTCGTTGATGATCAGCCGTTTGTTAACCATGTGTTTCCCCTTTCCATGATAAATAACGGAAGTATAAAACATCCTTCCATTATGATAGCATGTCATGGAAGGATGGAAAAGCAGTTTTATGGGCAGGTAGACGACAACCTTTTGGTTGTTAAAAATGGGATTCCTGAAACTTAATTGCAAGAATCCTTGCAAGCACCACCGCACCTTGCAGGAATACTTGCAGAAATGACGGCAAGACCAGCAGATCGCACCTTGGCGAAAGACCGCCGTTTTTCAGGCGTCCAACTGATCCAGGACCCACTTGGCGAGGTATATACCGTAGTCGCCGGGCTGCACCAGAGCGGGGTCCACGCCCACCATGGTGAAGCACCTGAGGGCATAGTCCCGGGCCATTCCTTGGTCAGCGGGCACGATATCGCCCTGCAGGTACAGCAGCGCCAGGAGCGCCAGGCACTGTTCAGCATCCTCGCCCCCGTCCTCCGAGGACCGGAACAGCTCGATGGCGCGGTCCCAATCCTGCTCTACGCCTGTGCCGGTGGCGTAGCACCCCGCCAGGTTGTAGGGCAGGCCGCAGGCCGCCGCCTTTGCATACCATTCTGCGGCCTTGACCTCGTCCGGTTCCAGGTAGCCCAGGCAGGTAAAGGCGTCGCCGAACCCCTCGTCCGCGGCCAGCCGATACCATTCCAGCGCCTTGGCTTCGTCCGGCTCCAGCCCTTCCGCCCCCGCCTCGTACAGGGCGCCCAAATAATAGCGGGCCGTGTTCCGGGCGACCCAGTCCTCCGAGTCCGCCGCCTTTTGATACCATTCTATGGCCTTCTGACCGTCCTGGGGCACGCTGTCGCCCAGCTCGTAGAGGTAGCCCATGCTCACGTACGCCAGATGGCACCCCCCTTCGATGGCTTGGCGGTAATAGTCGATGGCCTTCTCATAGTCCTGGGGGACAACCTCCCCGGTCCGACAGAGCTCTCCCATGCCGAACAGACCGTAGGCGGAGCCCAGCTCGGCGGCCTTCTCGTAGCAGGCGTAGGCCTGTTCGATGTGGCCCTCCTCCACGCCGTAGTAGAACAGCTCTCCCAGCCAGTACCACCCTTCTCCACCATGTTCCCCACCGGGTCGTATGTGTACGCTTCCGCGTAGCCGTCCGAGCGACGGAAGGAGGTGAGCTGGCCCGCTTTATCGTAGGCAAGGCCTGCCGCACCAGGTTCCCGACCGCATCATATCCGTATTCCGTTGTCAAGGTTCCGTCGCTGGTCCTGGGGAATATTCCGTATTCTTCAATAAGCGATTTATCCAATATAATCCCATATTGTCAAGTAACTCTTTGGCAAAAGCTTGCTTGCCAGCCAGCCGCTACGCTTGATCGGATAAACGGGGGCCCAGTCTTTTATAACAATTGGTTGGATATAATACCCGTCTTTCATTTCACCCTGTCCTTCTTCTAACCAATAACAGTCAAAATATCTGATTGCAAAATAATTTTTTACTTTGTCTGCATCAAAGTTAGAGTTCAGCTTTAAAATAGGTGATTTCCCTTGAGCTTCATAATATACTGGAGTATAATTAGCATCATCTTCTCCTATATAGTTTATACCAGATTCTTTAAGCTTTGGGCGATCTGACAAACTGGATGTTTCGATTATACATCCACTGTCATCTATTTCTTTTTCATACCAAGCGAATAGGCCATATTTTGTATCTCTCCTATCATCGTTTTTTTCTGCATATACCGTATGCTTTACCGGAATGTACCCGACAACTATCAAAATGGCAACTACGCATATAATCAAACGGAGGGCCATATCTTTCCTACCCTTCCAGTTTTTTCTCATCTTTCTTCCCCCTCAGTTCGTTGGTGTGAACGTCTTCCACTCCGATGGCTTTCTTTTTTCTTCCGGCGCTGCCCAGGTCCACAGCCTTCTGGAAGGCCTCCTGGGCCTTCTTCATGTCGTATCCGTCGGCCCCGGTGCCGAACCAGTAACCCAGGCCCTCCGCCACCAGGGCGGCGGCGTCCTCGCCCTCCCCATAGGCTGTGCCGACCAGCCCCAGGAGGAATACCAATGCCAGCAAAGCGGCGACGATCCGTTTTTTCATAGTGTATGTGCTCCTTCTTCTATCGCTTGTCCTTTTGCAGGATGCTCTGCGCCTCTTCGATGAAGTCCCGGGCCGCGTTGGAGAGGTATTTCTCCGGGTGGTAGGCCACTACAATGGTCTGGGCAAGGTCCCCGTCCAGGGGGAAGGCGTCCACCGCGTCCCGGCCGGCCTGGGCCGAGGGGAGCAGGGACTGGCTGGAGAGGAACAGCTCCGGGTAGATGGTCATGCCCATGCCCTCCATAGCGAGGGCGAAGGCGGTCTGAATGTTCCGGGTCTCCAGCAGGACCCGGGGGGTGATGTCGTACCGGGAGAAGAGCCGATCCGCCATGCGCCGGACCCTGTCGTCCCGATCGAGGAGGATGAAGGGCAGGTCCTTGAAGGCGGTGATGTCCACCCCCTCGGCGAATTCCTGGCGCTTTTGGTCGGCCTTGTCCCCGAACAGCTCCGCCATGAAGGTCTTGGGCACCACCAGGAACAGCCGCTCCCGGCTCAGCTCGGCGGCCTCGAAGGCGTCCAGGTCCCGGGGCACGTAGCCGATGAGCAGGTCGATGCGGCCTTTGGCCAGATTGTCCTGCAATTCCGAGGAGGAGCCCTCCTGGATGGTGATGGTGATGCCCGGATGCCGGGCGTGGAAAGGGGGCAGCAGCCGAGGGAGCAGGGCCTGGCCCCGGGTGTAGCTGACGCCGATGCGCAGCTCCCCCGTGTTGTTGTTATTGAGGTCGTCCAGCTCCATGTGGAGCTGCCGATGGATGTTCCCGATCTGCTCGGCGGCGGCCTTCAGTCGCTTGCCCGCGGGGGACAGGGTGAAGCGGGGGTTGCGCTCGAAGAGCTTCACGTCCAGCTCCTGCTCCAGCTTGCCGATCTGCCGGGACAGGGCCTGCTCGGAGATGTGGAGGCGCTTGGCGGCTCGCGTCACGTTCATCTCCTCCGCCACGGTCAGGAAGTATTCGAGATTCTGAAAGTTCATGCCCTCGCCCCTTCATCTTAGTATAGGTAGATTATACGTGGTTTTTCGGTCCCCGTCAATTGTGGTTCATCGCTGATTTTGCATGGGATGCCGTCATAAAACAGTTGACTTTTTCCCTGGGATACAGTAGCATAATAGATACAAATGAACACCGTTTTAGGCTGCAAGGAATCCGGTGAGAATCCGGAGCAGTCCCGCTGCTGTGAATGGCTGCGAAGGCGCAAGGGCCACTGCGAGTCTCGTGGGAAGGCGCGCCCGAGGAGAAAGCCATGAGCCAGAATACTTGCCGTAAAGCGAAGGTCATCCGCCCCGAGGAGGGCGGCTCTGATCCGGCAGACAGGACCCGGGGGTCGAAGGCGAAAAGCCCCCCGTTGAGTCCTTTTGGGCGTGATCGGGCAAAAAACGCCCTTCGTTGCGGCAGTATCGGCGGGAACGGGAACGGCACCCCCGGCGATAGTGATATATCATGGAAGAAAGGATGTTGTGATGGATACCAAATCTAACACCGAACCGTTGGCTCCGGTGACCTTCGATGAGTTCGCCCCCACGTCTTACGAGACCTGGAAAGCGGCGGCCATCGAAAGCCTGAAGGGCGGCATCTTCGAGAAGAAGCTGTTCACCAAGACGCCGGAGGGCATCGTGCTCTCGCCCATCTACACCGAGGCCGAGGCCGCGCCGTACAAAGAGCGCCTGGGCTTCCCCGGCGCCGCTGACTTCCTCCGCGGCACCAAGACCGCCGGCTACGCCGAAGAGCCCTGGAAGATCGCCCAGGAGGTGGAGGCCCATGACCCCGCCGAGGCCAACAAGGTCCTGCTGGAGGAGCTCAACAAGGGCACCAACGCCGTGAACTTCGACGCCGAGGCCGTGAAACTCGACACCCTTGCCGACGTGGAGACCCTCTTGGACCAGGTCCAGCTCCGCTACGCGCCCCTGTCCGTGTACGCCGGGGCCACGGCCCTGCCGCTGCTGGCCGCCATCCTGCGCCGCCAGAAGCGGGTGGGCGACGACGCGCCCCTCACCGGCTGCGTGGGCGCCGATCCCATGGGCGAGGCCGTGAAGAAGGGCGGCTTCGACAGCAGCTTCAGTAGCTACATGGACCAGATGGCCACCACCTTGAAGTGCGCCCTCAAGCACGCTCCCGAGCTGAAGGTCATCTACGTGCAGAGCTCCGTCTACCACAACGGCGGCGCCAACGCCATCCAGGAGGCCGCGGCGGCCCTGGCCACCGGCCTTCAGTACATCGACGAGATGGTGGCTCGCGGCTACACCGTGGACGAGGCGGCCGAGCACATCCGCTTCAACTTCTGCCTCGGTCCCAACTTCTTCATGGAGATCGCCAAGCTCAGGGCGGTCCGCGTGGTCTGGGCCCAGCTCATGCAGGCCTACGGCGCGGGCGAAAAGGCCCAGTGCATCGACGTCTTCGCCGAGACTTCCCAGTTCACCACCACCCTCTACGATCCCTACGTGAACGTGCTCCGTGCCACCACCCAGGCCTTCTCCGGCGTGGTGGGCGGCGTCAGCGGCATGAAGATCCTGCCCTTCGACGCGGCCGTTCGGGACAGCGATCCCTTCTCCCGCCGCATCGCCCGGAACATCCAGGTCATGATGCAGGAGGAGTTCAACCTGCTGAGCCCTGTGGACCCGGCGGGCGGATCCTGGTACGTGGAGACCCTCACCGGCCAGCTGGGCGAGGCCATCTGGAAGCAGATCCAGAAGATCCAGGCCGCCGGCGGCATGCTGGAGGCCCTTCGCGCTGGCACCGTCCAGAGCGAGATCGCGGCCACCCTGGCCGATCGCTTCAAGCGGCTGGCCACCCGGCAGGATCGGGCCGTGGGCAGCAACATGTATCCCAACATGTCCGAGAAGCCCCTGGAGGGGACCAAGACCCCCAAGGCCGCCAAGCCCGCGGGCAAGCCCGTGGAAGGTCTGAAGACCTGCGTCAAGTGCTCCGGCGACGCTCTCGAGGAGGGCGCGACGCTGGCTGACGTGGCCGCTTCCTTCGCCGACGGCCAGGCCGAGGCCATCACCGCCATCCTGCCCCACCGCTGGACCGAGCAGTACGAGGCGCTCCGCAAGGCCACCGAGGACTACATCGCCAGGACCGGCGACAACGTGAAGGTGTTCCTGTGCAACATGGGGCCCATCCCCCAGCACAAGGCCCGGGCCGACTTCTCCGCTTCCTTCATGGAGGTGGCTCACTTCGAGGTGCTCCGCAACAACGGCTTCGCCACCCCCGAAGAGGCGGTGGACGCGGCGGTCGCTTCCGGCGCGGACGTGGCCATCATCTGCTCTACCGATGATACCTATCCCGAGCTGGTGCCGCCGGTAGCCAAGGGC
>CACXNN010000118.1 GCA_902768995.1 uncultured Eubacteriales bacterium
CTGTCCATCCAGACCCGGGAGTTCGACGAGTTCCTCACGAACCTGAACCGGTCCATCCTGGCCGTGGGCGGGTACGTGGAAGCGTCCAGCATCAACGGCAACAGCTACAACAAGAACCGCATGCGGTCCGCGGACGTGACCGCCCGGGTGCCGGCGGAGCAGCTGGACGCCTTCTGCGACCAGGTGTCCGAGCTGGGGAACGTGACCTATAAGAACCTGTACACCCGGGACGTGACCTTGACCTACGTGGATCTCGAGAGCCACGTGAAGGCCCTTCGGACCGAGCAGGAGACGCTGATGGAGCTCCTTCGGAAGGCGGAGAAGGTGGAGGATATCATCCTGATCCAGAACCGGCTCTCCGACGTGCTCTACGAGATCGAGAGCTATGAATCTACGCTGAGGACCTTCGACGACCAGATCGCCTACTCCTCGGTGCACCTGTCCATCCAGGAGGTGCAGCGGGAGACCACCGTGGAGAAGGAGACCGCCGGACAGGAGATCGCCCGCCGGTTCAAGGAGAACTGGGAGGACGTGAAGGACGGCTTCGCCCGGTTCGGCATCGACTTCGTGTCCGATCTGCCCATCATCATCGTGTGGGTCGTCTTCCTGGGGATCGTGGTGCTGGTGATCGTGCGGATCGTCAAGGGCGGCCCCAAGCGCAAGGCACGGCGGGAGAAGCGCAAGGCCATGAAGCTCCAGAAGAAGTATCAGAAGGAGCAGGCCAAGCTGCAGGCTGCCAAGCCGGAAGAGAAGAAGGAATAACGAGTTTTTATCTGCCGCTTTTTCTCTTTAGACAAAGAGAAAAAGCGGCGGAAAAAGAGAAACTTATATGGGATAATGGGGACAGCCATACAAACCATACTTCCCAAATGAAGTTCTTTTGCGCCGCTTTTCTTACAAGAAAAGCGGCATGCTTTAATCCATTCCTATAAAAAAGGAGACACATATGAAGCGACTGCTGGCACACGGGGACATCCTGGTTTGGGAAAAAGGGGCCTTCACCTGCATCCGGAACGGGTACCTGGGCATCGACGGCGACCGGATCGACTACATCGGCGCGGAGGAGCCCCGGGGGGCCTACGACGAAACGAAGGACATGACCCGCAAGCTCCTGCTGCCGGGCCTCATCAACGGCCACACCCACACGGGCATGAGCCTTTTGCGGGGCCTGGGGAGCGATCTGCCCCTCAATCAGTGGTTGTTCGACACCATCTTCCCCGTGGAGGACCGGCTCACGGAGGAGGACCTTCGGATCGGCATGGAGCTGTCCATGCTGGAGATGCTTTCCTCGGGCACCACTTCCTTCACGGACATGTACATGTCCCCCGGCTACACGGCCCGGGCGGTCCTGGACGCGGGCATGAAGGCCAACCTCTGCCGCCCCCTCCAGTCCTTCGATCCCGACGAAGACCCCATGACCTGCCGCCGGATGGGGGAGATGCTGGCCCTGTTCGATCGGTGGAACGGGGCGGGGGAGGGGCGGATCAAGACCGACTTCTCCATCCACGCCGAGTACACCTGCACCGAGCGCATGGTCCGCGCCGCCGCCGAGGAGGCCCACAAGCGGGGGGCCGGCATGCACATCCACCTGTCGGAGACCGCGTCGGAGCAGCAGAAGTGCCTCGAGAAATACGGCCTGACCCCGGCCCAGTGGTTCGACAAGTTGGGGGCCTTCGACGGCCGGGCTTACGCGGCCCACGGCGTATGGCTCACACCCGAGGATAGGGCCCTGCTCCGTGACCGGGGCGTGGTGGTGGTCCACTGCCCGGAGAGCAACCTCAAATTGGGCAGCGGCGTGGCGGACGTGCCCGCCATGACGGCCGAGGGGCTCACCGTGGCCCTGGGCACCGACGGGGCCGCCAGCAACAACAATCTCAACATGATGGAGGAGATGCACCTCGTTTCCCTCCTCCACAAGGGCGTCCACCGGGAGCCCACCCTGCTGTCCCCCCATGAGGTCCTCGCCATGGCCACGGTCAACGGCGCCAGGCTCCAGGGCCGGGCGGACACGGGCGTTCTCGCCGTGGGCATGAAGGCGGACGTCATCGCCGTGGACATGGACCGGCCCCACCTGGTCCCCAACACCGACCCCCTCTCCAACCTCCTCTATTCCGCCCAGGGCGGGGACGTTTGTCTGACCATGGTGGACGGCCGCGTCCTCTACGAGAACGGCGAATTCACGACCCTGGACAGGGACCGGATCCTCTTCGAAGCAAGAAAGGCGGCAAAGCGGCTCCTGGGATAGATGCGTTCTGCAGGAATCCCTGCAAAAATAGAATAGTATATAAAACATGCGCAGGAACTGCTGCAGAAGCCGGTCCCTGCGCATGTTTATTCCGTTAACGAAGTATAAAAATAAGGAAAACGACTTGAATTTTTTTCTGGTGTGCCTTAAAATGTAAATGCCGAATCATCCCCGGCTATCAAAATTTGGAAAAGGAGATCTATCATGAAAAAGTTTCTGGCGATTATCCTGGTTGTGATCCTGGCCCTGGGCGTGGTTGCCTGCAAGAAGGAAGGACCCAAGAAGGCCTCCCTGACCATGGGCACCGGCGGCGAGTCCGGCACCTACTTTGCGGTAGGCGGCGTGCTCGCGAACGTCCTCAATGAGAAGAACCCCGACACCATGAGCGTGAACGTGGTGTCCACCGGCGGTTCTGCCGACAACCTGCAGAACATGGCCACCGGCGTCTACCAGCTGGCCACCGTTCAGTCCGACGTTATGACCTACGCCTATAACGGCACCCGCTCCTTCGAGAAGACCGGCGCCGTGCCCAACGTCCGGATCCTGGCGGGCATCTACGCCGAGACCGTGCAGATCGTCACCACCAACCCCGACATCAAGACCGTGGCCGATCTGAAGGGCCGGGCCGTCTGCGTGGGCGACCAGAACTCCGGTACCTACTTCAACGCCAAGGACGTGTTCGACGCCTACGGCCTGGACATCGAGAAGGACATCCAGCCCATCTTCCAGTCCTTCGGCGCCTCCACCGAGAGCCTTAAGGACGGCAAGATCGACGCCGCCTTCCTGACCGCCGGCGCCCCCACCACCTCCGTGGTCGACCTGGGCACCGCCAAGTCCGTCTACATGGTCTCCATCGACGACGAGCACCTTGCCAAGCTCCTGGAGGCCTGCCCCTTCTATGCCAAGTACACCATCGGCAAGGACGTGTACAAGACCCCCGAAGACTGCCAGACCGTCACCGTGAAGGCGACCCTGGTGGCCGACGCCTCCGTCTCTGACGACGTGGCCTACGCCATCGTGAAGACCATCTTCGAGAACAAGGACGAGATCACCAAGGCCCACGCCAAGGGCGCTGAGCTGGACCTCACCTTCGCCACCGACGGCATGGCCATCCCCTTCCATCCCGGCGCCGCCAAGTACTTCGCCGAGAAGGGCATCACCGTGGACACGGGCAAATAATGGACCCGGCCATAGCGTAAAGTAAACACACAGGAGCTGCGGCGGTTTTCGTAAAGCGCTGCGGCTCCTGCCGTATTAGAGCGAATCAAAGCAACGGAGGAACGACTCCATGGCATTCAAGAAAAAAAGCAAGGTCGAGGAAGCCCCCGAGGTAAAGCCGGTCCACGAACGGGGCGAGTTCGACGTGGTCTCCCAGGAGGAAGTGGACGAGATCATGAAGAACTACGACCCGGAGAGCAACGTCCGGGTCTGGAAGGGCTGGCAGGAGTACGTGGTCAAGGGCATTTTGGCCGTGTTCTCCATCTACACCATCTACGTGACCCTGTTCGCCACCATGCAGGATCTGGTCCGCATGCCCACCTTCGTGGGCCTGGGCGTGCTGATGGGGTATCTCGTGTACCCCGCCAAGAAGGGCCGCCAGAAGGTGAACCACATCCCCTGGTTCGACTGGATCATCATGATCCTGGGCACCTTCGCCTATTTCTACATCGCCTTCACCATCAAGTCCCTGCTGGTGAAGGGCATCAACCTGGAGTGGTATGAATACGTCATCGGCGCCATCGGCGTGCTGTCCCTGGCAGAGCTGTGCCGCCGGAGCGTGGGCGTGCCCATCCTGTGCGTGGCGGGCTTCTTCGTGGGCTATGCCATCTACTTCTTCTCCCAGAAGCAGGGGTTCGTGGGCGCGCTGAAGACCATGATCTTCCGGCTGTTCTACACCTCCACCGGCATCTTCACCACGCCCATCGACGTGTGCTCCAAGTACATCGCCGTGTTCATCATCTTCGGCGCGTTCCTGGAGCGGACCGGCATCTCCGACTTCTTCATCCAGATGGCCAACTCCCTGGCGGGCTCCGCCAGCGGCGGTCCGGCCAAGGTGGCG
>CACXNN010000119.1 GCA_902768995.1 uncultured Eubacteriales bacterium
AGGGGCCGGTCGATGAGCCGGTCGGTCAGGATGGCCTTCTCGGAGGGACGGCCTTCCCGCTTGATGAAGCCGCCGGGGATCTTGCCCACGGAGTAGAGCTTCTCTTCGAATTCAATGGACAGGGGCAGAAAATCCACGCCGTCCCGGGGCGCCTTCGCCACGGTGGCGCAGACCAGCACCGCGGTACCGCCGCAGCGCACCAGGCAGGAGCCGCCCGCCTGCTCGGCATACTTTCCGGTTTCGACGATGAGCTTGCGATCGCCGATCATGGTCTCGAACTGTTTGAACATTCCTCTTTATATCCTCTTTCTTAATTAATGCCTGTGTCATGGGAGCCGCTTTCGGACGCAAGGAGGAAGAGCGCCCAAAAACGGAGGCGGGTTCTTCGCCCGCCTCCCTGCCTTGTCGTTACTTTCTCAGATTCAGCGCTGCCAGGATGGCACGATACCGCTCGATGTCCTTCTCCTTCAGGTAGTTGAGAAGGCCCCGGCGCTGGCCGACCATCTTCAGAAGCCCGCGACGGCTGTGATGGTCGTTCTTGTTGTTGGCAAGGTGCTCGTTGAGGTGGTTGATCCGCTCGGTGAGCAGTGCGATCTGCACCTCGGGGGAACCGGTGTCGCCCTCATGCAGGGCGAACTTGGTGATGATCTCCTGTTTGGTCATGATGAATTATCCTCCTTGTATTTTAGCCCCGCAAACTGAGCAGAAGTGAAGGTCGAGAACGGCCCGGAGACACGCTTGGACCCAGTCTGCGGTTTGACCTGTGATACTTTACCACAAACCCATCGGGTTGTAAACAGTTTTTTTCTCGGAAACAAAAAGTTTTTTCGCCGTTTCCACGTCCCGGCCGATCTGCTGGGAGAGAGCCTCGCGGGAGGGGAAGATGCGCTCCTCCCGAAGCCGGGACAGGAAGGCCACGGACAGCTCCGCCCCGTAGAGGGAGGGGCTTTCGTTCAGGATATAGGTCTCCACGGTCCGCCGCTTGCCCGCCACGGTGGGGTTCCTGCCCACGTTGGTCACGGCGGGATGGGCCACGCCGTCCAGGACGGCATAGGTGGCGTAGACCCCGTCCAGGGGCAGCAGCTGCTCCCCCGTCTCCAGATTGGCCGTGGGATAGCCCAGGGTGTGGCCGATGCGCCGGGCGGAGACCACCGGCCCCGTCAGCGTGTAGGGGCGGCCGAGGAGCCGCCGGGCCGCCTCCATTTGGCCCTCGTTCACCAGGGCCCGGATGCGGGTGCTGGACACGGGCTTGCCGTCCAGACGCACCGGCTCGGCGATGAGCACCTGAAAGCCGTGCTGCGCCCCCAGCTCTTTCAACGTTTCAGCGGTGCCGGCCCCGTACTTGCCGAAGGTGTAGTTGAACCCTGCGGCCAGGGCGGCGATTCTATATCGCTCCTGAAGATAGTCCAAAAAGCCCTCGGGGGACAGGTCCGCAAAGGCCTGGGTGAAGTCCACCATGTCCACCCGATCCGCCCCCGCCGCCTGCAGCCAGGAGACGCGCTGGGCCGGGGTGGACAGGCTGGTCACCGGCAGATGCAAAAGCTTCCCCGGGGCGTCGGTAAAGGTGAAGGCCACGGTCTGGGCGTCCAACGCCCGGGCCGCCTCCGCCGCCTGGCGAACCAGGGCCTGATGCGCCAGATGGACCCCATCGAACATGCCCAGGGCCAGGACCGATTTGGGTTGTGTCGTCCGCTCGTTCATATACTCAATCATACAAATGCACGCAGAGGCGCGCTCTGTTGCTCTCAACTTTTCCCACGCCCAGGAACCGGCTGCTGCAGTAGAGGCGCACCGTCCCGTCGGGCTGCCGGTCCTCTCCGTGCAGGTCCGTCACCAGGCCGTTTTTGGTGGGTATCAGCCGATCCTCCGGCAACACGAGGACCGGGTACTGGATCAGGGCCTCCTCGCAGGAGATCAGCGCCTCCTGCAGGTGGTCCGCTTCCTTCAGGGCTTTGAGCTCCTCCACGGTGCAGGAACGCTCCACGGTGAAGGGGCCGGACCGGGTCCGAAGCAGGGCGCCCATATGGCCGCAGGTGCCCAGGGCGTGGCCGAGATCGTGGCACATGGTCCTGACGTAGGTGCCTCTCGAACAGGTCATCTCCAGCAGGAACCGCCCCTCCCCCTCCTGCCGCAGCAGGACGAGGTCGCTGATGGTCACGGGGCGGCGCTTCTCGGGCACGTCCTTTCCCTGCAGGACCAGGTCGTAGAGCTTTTGCCCGTTGCTCTTGAGGGCGGAGTAGGCGGGGGCCAACTGCTCGATCTCGCCTCTAAACCGGGGCAAGACGGCCTCCAAAGCGGCGGGGCCTATGTCCCTTGGCCCCGTCTCGGTCACCTGGCCGAAGCTATCCTGGGTGTCCGTAGCGGCCCCCAGGACCAGTTCAAAGCGATAGGTCTTGTCCTTGTCCACCAAAAAGTCGAAGAGGCGCACGGCCCGGCCCACGCACACGGGCAAAATGCCCGCCGCGCCTGGGTCCAGGGTGCCCAGATGCCCCACCCGCTTCTCGCCGAACAGCCGCCGCACGTCCACCACGCAGTCGGAGCTGGAAAGACCCGGGGGCTTCAGCAGGGGCACGATGCCTTCCATGGTCATGCCTCGTCGAAGGCGGAGAGCAACGCTTTGGTGACCTGCTCCTCCGCCTGCTCTAAACTCGTATACAGGGTGGTGCCCGCAGCCCGGATATGGCCGCCGCCGCCCATGGCTCGCGCCAAGGCCGCGCAGTCCACCCTGGCCTTGGAGCGCAGGCTCACCTTCACCTCGTTCTCCCCCTCCTCCCGGAGGAAGCAGGCGGCAACGACGGTCTCCACGTCCCGGAGGCTGTCGATGATGCCCTCCGCGTCGGCCTTGAGGCCGCCCACGGCCTCGGTCTCGGCCTTGGAGAGGGTGCCCACGATGACCTGCTCGTCCCGGTAGAGCTTGGCGTTCTCCACCGTGCGGGCGGTCATCCGCAGCTTTTGAAGCCGTTCGTTCCGGTACAGGAGCCGATTGCACTCGGGAAGGTCGAAGCCGCTCTCCATGACCCTGCCCATGAGGGCGAAAGTCCGGGGGGTCACGCTGGAGTAGGCGAAGTTGCCCGTATCCGTGGCGATGGCGGTGTAGAGGCATACCCCCGCCTGGGCGGAGATGGGCTCGTGGAACGCCTCGTACAGCAGACAGACGAGCTCGCCCGTGGCGGCGCAGTCCTCGATATAGTTGACTTGGGCAAAGCCCGGGTTGGTGATGTGATGGTCGATGCACAGGCTGGGCCTGTCCCCCACCCGCTGCCACTGTTTCCCGGTGCGGCCTGTGTCGGCGCAGTCCACGGCCACGAAGGCCTCCGCGTCCACGGCTGCGTCCCCCGGCAGCACCTGCTGGGCACCGGGCAAAAAGGCATAGAGATGGGGCACGGGATCGTCGCATACGACCCGCGCTCGCTTGCCCAGCTGTTCGAGCAGCTTCTGCAGGGCCAGGCAGGACCCGAAAGCGTCCCCGTCGGGGGCCACGTGGGCGATCAGAAGAAAGTCGGAATGGGCCTCGATAAAGGCGACGGCTTCATTCAGCATCGGGCTTGCTCTCCCCGTCCAGATTCAGCTTGTTGAGCAGATCCGCGATATGGACGCTGTAGGCGATGCCCTCGTCCAGGACGAACTTGAACTTGGGGATGGCCCGGATCTGCATGCGCTTGCCCAGCTCCCAGCCGATGTGGCCGGCGGCGTTGTTCAACGTGGCGATGGTGTCCTTTCGGGCCTGCTCGTCGGTATCGTATACGGACACGCTGACCTTGCAGTACTTCAGGTCCCGGGTCACGCTGCACTCGGAAATGGTGGTCATGGCGGAGATGCGGGGGTCCTTCATGTCGAAGATGATCCCCGACAGGGTCTTTTTGATCTCCTCGTTGAGCCGTTCCGTTCTGTTGTTTGCCATAGTATGCTTCCTTTCGATAAAAAGCGGGCGCCTGCATGACGCCCGCGTCGGTCGGTCCTTATCGCTCCACCTGCTCCATGGTGTAGGCTTCGATCACGTCGCCCTCGTGGACGTCGTTGAAGTTCTCGAAGGAGATGCCGCACTCGTAACCGGAGGCAACCTCCTTCACGTCGTCCTTGAAGCGCTTCAGGGAGGAGATCTTGCCGTCGTAGACCACTACGCCGTCCCGGACCACCCGGACCTGGGCGCTGCGGGTGACCTTGCCGTCCTGGACGTAGGCGCCGGCAATGGTGCCCACGCCGCTGATCTTGAAGGTGCCCATCTCCACCTCCTTGAACACGGGCTTGAACAGGCCCTTCATGGCGGCCTCCACGTCCTCGATGGCGTTGTAGATGACCCGGTAGGTCCTCACGTCCACCTTCTCCTTCTCCGCCAGGGTGCGGGCCGTGGCGTCGGGCCGGACGTTGAAGCCGATGACGATGGCGTTGGAGGCGGAGGCGAACATGATATCGCTCTCCGAGATGGCGCCCACGGCGGCGTGAATGCAGCGGACCCGGACCTCGTCGTTGCTGAGCTTCTCCAGGGACTGCTTCACGGCCTCGGCGGAGCCCTGCACGTCGGCCTTGACGATGATGTTCAGCTCCTTCAAGTCGCCCTCGGCCATCTGGTTGAAGAGCTCGTCCAGGGAGACCTTCTGCATGGCCTTGATCTGGGCGGCCTTGATCTTGTCCTTGCGCTCCTCGGCCACCTGACGGGTCAGCTTGTCGGCGTCGGCCACGTTCATGACGTCGCCCGCCTCGGGGACCTCGTTGAAGCCCAGGATCTCCACGGGCGTGGAGGGACCGGCGGAGTTGACCGTGCGGCCCTTGTCGTCGATCATGGCGCGGATGCGGCCGTAGGCCGTGCCGGC
>CACXNN010000120.1 GCA_902768995.1 uncultured Eubacteriales bacterium
GGTGCGGGCAAGGCCGTCCTTGGTGCCCTTCCAGTAGGCGCTGTGTATATAGGCTATGGTTTCTTCGTAATTCATAGGCGACCGCCTTCTTGTTTTTTGTCATTATACCACGACCGATGCATATTGCAAAGTAAAAAGAAAGCCCGCTGAAAGCAGCGGGCTTTTCTCATTACAAGGTTTACTCGTCAGCGTAGTTGTTGAAGTAGTTCTGGACCAGCACGATGGGCGTTCCCTTGTCGCCGCTGCCGCTGGTGAGATCGCACAGGGAGCCGATGAGGTCGGTGAGCCGCCGAGGCGTGGTCCCCTGGGACACCATCTGGCCCTTCAAGCTGGCGTTCTTCTCCCGGATACGCTGCTGGATGGCTTCACGGAGCTCTGCGCCGCTGAGGCCTTTGAAGTCGTTGTCGGCCAGATACTTGAGCTTCAGCTCGTTGGGCAGGCCGTTGAGCCCCGCGGTGAAGCCAGGCGATACCACCGGGTCCGCCAGTTCCCAGATCTTGCCCACCGGGTCCTTGAAAGCGCCGTCGCCGTAGACCATGGCTTCCACATGGACGCCGGTGCGGGCGATGAACTCCGCCTGGATGGCCTCCGCCACCTCCTGGGCGTTCTTGGGGAAGAGCTTGACGGTGTTCTCCGTGGCCTTGTTGGAGCCCAGGAGGCCATACTCCGGCTGGCAGCCGCTGCCGTCCACAGGCTCGTTCATGATGTCGCACAGGGTCAGGACCTTCTTGGCCCCGGCCTTCAACAAACGTTTCTTGGTCCGCTCCCGCTCATGGATGTTGGCGCAGAGCACCGTATCCGTATACGCCAGGACAGCCGCCGGATCGTTGGCGAAGAGGATCTGAGCCTCCGCCCCTTCCTCCTCGATGAGGCTCCGGTAGTACTCCACGTAGTTGACGCCGGTGAAGGTGTGCTTGGGCTCACCGAACAGCTTGACGAATTCCGGCACGGACAGGGTATCGGAATAGGGATTCAGGCCGGAATCTAGCAGAGCGTCCTCGTCGATCAGGTGGTTCCCCTCTTCATCCGCCGGATAGGACAGCAGCACCACGACCTTCTTAGCGCCGCGGGCGATGCCCCTCAGGCAGATGGCGAAGCGGTTGCGGCTCAGGATGGGAAAGACCACACCCACGGTGTCGCCCAGCTTCCTCTGCACGTCGTTAGCGATGTTGTCCGTGGTGCAATAGTTGCCGTCGGCCCGGGCCACGACGGCCTCGGTCACCGCCACCACGTCCCGATCATGGAGCACGAAGTGCTCCTTTTCCGCCGCCTGCAGCACAGAATCCACAACGATGGAAACGATGTCGTCTCCCTGACGAATGATGGGGGCCCGAATGCCCCGTGAGATCGTACCTGCCATAGCTTATTTCTCCTTTTCTTTGGCAAAAAACAGATTATAAAATACCGTAATCCGCACCTGATGTCAAGAAAAATATATGATTTATTCCATCTTTTGTTTGTTTTGTATATACAGGTCCATGGCGGCGGCGGCTTTCTTCCCCGCGCCCATGGCCAGGATGACCGTGGCCGCCCCCGTGACGGCGTCGCCCCCGGCGTAGATGCCTTCGCAGGAGGTGAGGCCGTCCTCGTCGGTGATGATGCCGCCCCAGCGCTGGGTGGCCAAGCCTGCCGTGGTGGACTTGATCAGCGGGTTGGGGCTGGTACCCAGGGCCATGATGACGCAGTCTGTCTCCAGCTCGAATTCACTGCCCGGGATCTCCACGGGACGGCGGCGGCCGGAGGCGTCCGGCTCGCCCAGCTCCATGCGGATGCAGCGCATGATGACCACATTGCGGTTGCTGTCGCCGATCAGCTCCACGGGATTGTTCAACAGCTTGAAGATGATGCCCTCCTCCATGGCGTGCTCCACCTCCTCCTTCCGGGCAGGAAGCTCCTCCAGGGAACGGCGATAGACGATGGTCACCGTTTCCGCCCCCAGCCGCAAGGCGCAGCGGGCCGCGTCCATGGCCACGTTCCCGCCGCCCACCACGGTCACGTTTTTGGCGTGCTGGATGGGGGTGTTGGCGTCGGGCTCATAAGCTTTCATCAGGTTCACCCGGGTCAAAAACTCGTTGGCGGAATAGACGCCCTTCAGGTTCTCCCCGGGGATGTTCATAAACTTGGGGAGGCCGGCTCCGGAGCCGATGAACACCGCTTCATATCCCTCCTGCTCCATGAGCTCCTGAACGGACAGCACCCGGCCGATGACCATGTTGGTGAGCACCTTCACGCCCATCTGCTGCAGGCCTTCGATCTCCCGCTTCACGATGGCTTTCGGCAGACGAAACTCGGGGATGCCATAGCTCAGCACGCCGCCCGCCACATGGAGGGCTTCATACACGGTCACATCATAGCCCTTCCTGGCCAGATCCCCCGCGCAGGTAAGCCCTGCCGGGCCGGACCCCACCACGGCTACCTTGTGCCCGTTCTTTTCCGGCACGAAGGCAGCGCCTTCGGCGTGGGCGTTGTGGTAATCGGCCACGAACCGTTCCAGCCGCCCGATGCCCACGGGCTCGCCCTTGATACCCCGTACGCAGTATTTCTCACACTGGCTCTCCTGGGGACAGACCCGGCCGCACACAGCGGGCAGAGCGCTGTCCGCGGCAATGACCTGATACGCGCCCTCGAAATCACCCTCCCGGATCTTGGCGATGAACTCCGGGATATGGATGTTCACGGGGCAACCCTGGACGCAGGGAAAGTTCCTGCAGTTGAGACACCGTTGTGCTTCGTCCAGTGCCTGCTCCTCGCTGTACCCCAGCGCCACCTCGTCGAAGTTGTGAGCCCGCACCTGAGGGGCCTGGCTGGGCATAGGATTCTTTTCCTTCCGCATGTTGGCCATTTACTTCACCTCCATGGAGAACAGGTTACAGGCCGCTTCACGGGCCTTAGCTTCGAAGGGTTTATAGGCGGCGCAGCGGGCCATGGCTTCGTCGAAGTCCACCTGATGACCGTCGAAGTCAGGGCCGTCCACGCAGGCGAACTTCATCTTGCCGTCTACGGTCAACCGGCAGCAGCCGCACATGCCCGTGCCGTCGATCATGATGGGATTCATGGAGACCACGGTCTTGATCCCGTACTCCTTGGTGAGGCGGCAGACGAACTTCATCATGATGAGGGGCCCGATGGCGATGACCTGGTCGTATTCCCTGCCGCTGTCGATCAGCTTCTTCAGGGCGTCCGTCACCAGACCCTTTTCGCCCCAGGAGCCGTCGTCGCTGACAGGGACGAAATTGGTGCTGTTCGCCCGGAACTCGTCCTCCAGGATGACCAGGTCCTTAGACCGGAACCCGGCCACGGCGTCCACCTCGCAGCCCTGCTCGAAGAGCTTTTTGGCCACGGGGAAAGCGATGGCGCAGCCCACGCCGCCGCCGATGACGGCCACACGCTGTAAGCCCTCCGTCTCCGTGGGCTTGCCGAGAGGCCCTACGAAATCGGGGATGCTCTCCCCCTGCTGCTTATGGTTCAGCTTCTCGGTGGTGGCGCCGACGATCTGGAAGATGATGTCCACGGTGCCCGCATCCCGATCGTATCCGGCCACGGTCAGGGGGATCCGCTCCCCGTTCTCCTCCACCCGAAGGATGATGAACTGGCCCGGCTGGACCTTCTTGGCCACCAGGGGCGCTTCGATGCTCATGCGGGTCACAGAAGGGTTCAAGGGCTCCTTCCTCACGATACGATACATGTCTCGTCCTCCTCTTTCATAGATATCCTTACTCAAAACTCCTGATCTTTTCCGCGATCCTTTGGGCCGTGGGCGTGGCGGCTATGCCGCCCCGGGCCGTCTCCCTAAGATCCGGGTGCATCATGCGGCCCACGTTGCGCATGGCCGTGACCACCTCGTCGAAGGGGATGATGCTCTCTATCCCCGCCATGACCATGTCGCTGCACAGCACGGCGTTGGCCGCGCCGATGGCGTTGCGCTTGATGCAGGGGCACTCCACCAGGCCGGCCACCGGGTCGCATACCAGGCCCATCACATTCTTTAGAGCGATGGCCGCCGCGTGCAGGCACATCTCCGGCGTACCGCCCCGAAGCTCTGTCAGAGCGCTGGCCGCCATGGCTGCCGCGGAACCGGTCTCCGCCTGGCAGCCGCCGGAGGCTCCGGCGATGCTGGCGTTGCGGGCGATGATCATGCCGATGGCGCC
>CACXNN010000121.1 GCA_902768995.1 uncultured Eubacteriales bacterium
CAGGGAATAGAAGGTGTCCGCGATCCGCCCGTCCTCCACCACGGCGATGCCGATGGCGCTCATTCGGTTGTTGTACCGGTTCGGCGTCTCCACGTCGAAGACCACATAGCGCATGGCCTTCCTCACTTCTCCGTGAGCTGCTGGTAGAGCTTCATAAGCTCGGCCACGCAGGCGGATTCGCTGTTGAGCTTGCCCCAGAAGCCGTAGGCCTCCATGACGGCCCGGTCGTTCTTCTGATGGGCGGTGCGCAGCTCCGGGGGCATGGTGGCCTCGTCGTACAGGTCCGCCAACGAGCAGTCCGGGTACAGGGCCCGGGCGTCCAGGATGCCCTGGGCGGTCTGCTCTATCTTGGCCCGCTGGGCCTCCGTGGGCTCCGGCCAGGGGAAGTTGTTGTAGACGATATCCTTGGAGTAGCGATAGTCGCTCTTCAATCGCCCGCACACCGTCCGTACCCATGCCATATGTACATTGGATTCAAGCACACCAAAGTGGTACATGGTTGCATCAGGAATTAAAAACAACAAATCGCTTGCTATAACTGAAGCATCCAATATGCCCAAAGGAATGTATTTGCGTCGCTCAGAAGATGTTTTGGGAACCGCAATATACTTTCCTTCTTTCGGTTGGGCAATTTGACAAAAGAGGGAAGGTGTTTCTGCAAATCGTCTGGTACCGGCTGCTTTGCTTGCTAATCGGAATTCTTTGACTGATTGAATACGCTCTTTCACGGTCAGGCACTTCGCGATTTCGGAAGGATTTGCACCAACGAGCCAAAGGCAGTATCTCTTTTTCCCTTTGAGGAATTCTTCAGCACCCAAATACAAGTGAATCCATTTTTCAGCAAGCGGTTCGTTTTTGATAAGATATGCTTTTTCCTGTTCGCTAAGTATAAAGCCGCCCCCATCACGAGGCATGCTCCCAAAACGAATAGCTGGAACACTACATAAAGGCATTGACCGACTATCAATGATGGCAGATGGTGCATCTGTTAAATACTGATTGATGTTCTGTACTTCTTTTCTATTTCCTGAGGCATCAAACAACACTGTCTTTGAAAGCTTCTGATATGAAAAGCCTACTATAATACAATGGACATGAGCTTTTATGGATGCCTCACTATCCCATCTGAAAGTCTGGTGGGCATAGTTGATAATAATACCCTTTTCGAGCAATCGACTCCATAGCGTAGTTGCTTGCTGTCCTTGGCAAATTGAGTTTGTGGATACAAATGCTGCACGGATTTGTGTGTCCTTAATTAAGTCAGCCGCTTTCTTATACCATCCTGCGACATAATCCATTTCCCCAGCGGCAGTAAAACCTTCCATAACCAGAGTTATATCCGACTTTTGTTCAGCAGACATATACATACCGCCCACAAACGGCGGGTTGCCCATAATGTAGTTCAGGTCCGCCTTGGGCACGATGGTCTCCCAATCCAGCCGCAGGGCGTTGCCCTCCACGATGTTGGCGTAGGATTTGAGGGGCAAAAAGTCGATATCGATGCTCAAAATCTCCTCCGTCTTCTTGAGCATCTGGCTTTCGGCGATCCACAGGGCGGTCTTGGCGACCGTCACGGCGAAGTCGTTGATCTCGATGCCGTAGAACTGGTGGATGGACACTTGAATGAGCGAGGATTCGTCCACCCCGAGGCCGATCATGCTGCCGGACAGGCGGGCCTTCAACACCTCGTTTTCCAGCTTGCGCAACGAGAGATAGGTCTCCGTGAGGAAGTTGCCGCTGCCCGCCGCCGGGTCCAGGAATTTCAGGGAGGCCAGCTTCTTCTGATAGGCGTCCAGGAGCTTGCTGCGGGTCTTAATGACGGGGTTGTCCAGGATAGCTTGCAGTTCCGCTTTGAGATCGTCCAGAAACAAGGGGTCGATGACCTTGTGGATGTTCTCGATGGAGGTATAGTGCATGCCGCCGGAGCGCCGGGTCTCCGGGTTCAGGGTGCTCTCGAAAACGGCGCCGAAGATGGTGGGGCTGATGTCGGCCCAGTTGAAATCCTCGGAGGCCTTGGCGAGGAGCAAATCGTAGATCTCCTGGTCGAAGGCGGGTATCTCGATGTTTTCATCGGAGAACAGGCCCCCGTTCACATAGGGGAAGGCGGCCAGCAGGGGGTCGTCGTCCTTCAAATAGGGGTCTCGCTCCGCCTCCGGTTGGTCCAGGACCCGGAACAGCTCGATCAGGGCCTTGCGGGCGTGGCTCACGCCCCGGGACCGAAGATAGTCGTGAAACAGGCTCTTTTTGCCGAAGATGCCCGCGTCCTCGGCGTAGAGGCAGAACACCAGGCGAACGCACAGGGCGTTGAGGCTCTTGAGGGAATGGGGGTTGGCGGGGTCCCTGTATCGCTTCAAGAAGGCGTCGTAGAGCTTGCCCACCAGCTCGCCCGCCTGGATGGAGAGCTGCATCTCCTTCTTGATGTTCTCGTCGCCGGTATCCACCAAAAAGGCCAGCCGGGGGTACTCCTGCTCCAGGTCCTGAAGGAGCACGATCTCCGGGTCGCTGTTGGGACGGTTGTTGTCGTAGATGTGGAACTCCTTGAAGTTGCAGACCACGATCCAGCGGGGGTTCTTGTTGTGAGGGAGATACCCCGCGTAGCGCCGAGCCTGCTGGTAGGGGGTCATGAGGGAGCCGTCGGACTGCTTGTAGCCCTTCTTGAGATCGACGTCCTTCCCCTTCTGCTCGATAAGGACGCCGGTCTGCTCAATGTAGGCGTCTATGAAGCTGGTATGGCTCAGCTGGACCGGCAGCTCGAAGGAGAGCCACTTCTCCGGCTCCTTGATACCGAACACCTTGCCCAGCAAGGCCCGCCAGAAGGACTGGGTCTCCTGCTTTTCATCGCCCCGGCCCGTCCAGTCCTTGATGAACTCCCGCGCCGCCTTTCGCTGCTCGCTGTCCTTCATGCCGCACCCCCCTGTCGTTTAGGTATAGTATAGCGCCTTTTGCCGAAACGTGCAACGACCACAACGGGCCCCCTTCTATTTCCTGTGCTTTTCTTTTTGCGCCGCTTTTTATTTTCACCTGAAAAGAAAAAGCGGCAAAAGAAAAATTGAAAGAGAAAAGGTTTTACGGTATACTGTACCTAAGATATTGACAGGGAGGAAAGCTATATGTTCAAGCACGTTTTGTTGTTCAAGTTCATCGACCCGGAGGTGTGCGCGCCTGTGGTGGGGCAGAAGCTGTTGGCCCTGAAGGAGACCGTGCCGGAGATCGTGGAGATCGAGTACGGGCTGGACGAATTGCACAAGGGCCGGAGCTATGACGCGGCCCTGATCGTCACCTTCAAGGACAAGGAGGGGTATCTCGCTTACGACAAGGCCCCCAGCCACAACGAGGCCCGGAAGTACATTCACGAGCACGTTCAAGAATCTCATACTGTTGATTACGAATACTAACATGTTCCAAGTCGTTTCCCCCTTCACGCCTCAAGGCGACCAGCCCGAGGCCATAGAAAAGCTGAGCCAGGGCGTCCTGCGGGGCGATAAATTGCAGGTGCTGCTGGGCGTCACGGGCTCCGGCAAGACCTACACCATGGCCAAGGTCATCGAGAAGGTCCAGAAGCCCACGCTGGTCCTCGCTCATAACAAGACCCTGGCGGCCCAGCTCTGCTCCGAGCTCAAGGGGTTCTTCCCCGACTCGGCGGTGGAGTACTTCGTTTCCTATTATGATTATTACCAGCCGGAGGCCTACATCGCCTCCAGCGACACCTATATCGAGAAGACCACCGCCGTCAACGAGGAGATCGACCGGCTGCGCCACTCCGCCACCTGCGCCCTGAACGAGCGAAAGGACGTGATCATCGTGGCGTCGGTGAGCTGCATCTACGCCCTGGGCGACCCGGAGGAGTATCTGCACCTGTCCCTCTCCCTGCGGCCCGGCATGGAGGTGAGCCGGGAGGAGGTCATGCGCAAGCTGGTGGACATCCAGTTCCAGCGGAACGATCTCGACTTCCAGCGGGGCACCTTCCGGGTCCGGGGGGACACCCTGGACATCTTCCCCATGGGCAACGAAGGCCGGGCCATCCGGGTCAGCTTCTTCGGGGACGAGATCGAGAGGATCACCGAGATCAACACCCTCACCGGCGAAGTCTTCGGCGGGACCAGTTTTTGGACGAGAACAAGCCCCTGGAGGCGGAGCGCATCGAGCAGCGGGTCCGCCACGACATGGAGATGATGCAGGAGATCGGCTACTGCAACGGCATCGAGAACTACTCCCGCTACTTCGACGGCCGGGCCCCCGGGGACCCGCCCTACACGCTGATCGACTACTTCCCCCAGGACTTCCTGCTCATCATCGACGAGAGCCACGTGACCATCCCCCAGATCGGCGCCATGTACCGGGGGGACCGGATGCGCAAGGAGGAGCTGGTGAAGTACGGCTTCCGCCTCCCCTCCGCCTTCGACAACCGGCCGTTGCGGTTCGAGGAATTTTTGGAGCGCATCCCCCAGATGCTCTGCGTGTCGGCTACGCCCGGGCCCTGGGAGCTCTCCCGCTGCAGCCAGGTGGCGGAGCAGATCATCCGGCCCACGGGTCTCGTGGACCCGGAGATCTTCCTCCGGCCCATCGAGGGGCAGATCGACGACATCCTCTCCGAGGTGCGCCTGACGGCGAAGAAGGGCTATCGTACCCTCATCACCACCCTCACGAAGCGCATGGCGGAGGACCTGACGGAGTATCTCGACGGCATGGGCGTCCGGGTCCGGTACATGCACAGCGACATCGACACCCTGGATCGGATGGAGATCATCCGGGATCTGCGTCTCGGCGAATTCGACGTGCTGGTGGGCATCAACCTGCTGCGGGAGGGATTGGACCTCCCCGAGGTGGGGCTGGTGGCCATATTGGACGCAGACAAGGAGGGGTTCCTCCGGTCCGAGACCTCCCTCATCCAGACCATCGGCCGGGCTGCCCGGAACGCGGAGGCCCGGGTGCTCCTCTACGCGGACACCGTGACCCCCTCCATGCAGCGGGCCATGGACGAGACCGAGCGCCGGCGGAAAAAGCAGATGGCCTACAACGCCGAGCACGGCATCACGCCCCGGACCATCCGCAAGGAGGTCAGCGCCCTGTTGGGCATCAGCCACAGGGCGGAGGCGGGCGAGACCGCCTATTCGGAGCAGGAGAAGGCGGCCCG
>CACXNN010000122.1 GCA_902768995.1 uncultured Eubacteriales bacterium
TCATCATCGGCATCGCCTCCATCATCGCCATCTCCTCCACCATCATGGGCACCAACGAGCAGATCAAGCAGAACCTGGTGGGCGCGGGCAACAACACCGTGGAGGTGGCCCTCTACCAGGGGGACTACGCGCTGGACCCCAGCTATCAGCAGGTGCCGGAGTACGTGACGCCCCTGGACGCGTCCATCCTGCCGGAGCTCCTCAAGATCAAGCAGGTGGAGGACGCCAGCCTCTTCTATCGCCGGGACGCCTACGGCATGATCTGGTACGGGTCCGAGGGCCTGAACCAGGGGTCCGTCTACGGGGTGGACGAGCATTTCCTCAGCGTGAACGGCTACGTGATCCGCAGCGGCCGCGGGTTCCTCCCCGAGGATTTCGCCGGGTATAAGAAGGTGGCCCTCATCGACAGGACCGTGTCCGAGACGCTGTTCATGGGCAAGAACCCCGTGAACAAGACCATCGAGATCATGTCGGAACCCTACGTGGTGGTGGGCGAGTTCACCCAGAACAGCGCCTTCACGCCTACGATCACCTCCATCAACGACTACTTCACCTACACCGACCATTCCGGCGGCAAGGTGCTGATCCCCGCCTCCACCTGGCCCACCCTGTTCAGCTACGACCAGCCCAGCTCGGTGGTGGTCCGGGCCGGGAGCACCGACGACATGACCGAGGCCGGGAAGCAGACCGCCGCCCTGCTGAACAAGACCCTGACCGGGTCCGGGGACGTGACCTACAAGAGCAAGGACCTGCTGGAGCAGGCCAAGAAGCTCCAGGAGCTGAGCTCCGCCACCAACCGGCAGCTCATCTGGATCGCCAGCATCTCCCTGCTGGTGGGGGGCATCGGCGTCATGAACATCATGCTGGTGTCCGTCACGGAGCGGACCCCGGAGATCGGCCTTAAAAAGGCCCTGGGGGCCCGGAAGCGGAAGATCTCCGCCCAGTTCCTCACGGAGGCGGGGGTGCTCACCTGCATCGGCGGCATATTGGGCGTCCTGGTGGGCATCGGCCTTGCCTACATGGTGTCCCGGGTCTCCGGCGTGCCCATCTTCATCAGCTGGTACATCGTGGCGGCCACGGTGGTGTTCTCCGCCCTGGTGGGCCTATTCTTCGGCGCCGTGCCCGCCGTCCAGGCGGCCCGCCTCAACCCCATCGACGCCCTGCGCCGGGAGTAAAGGCCAAGGGATCGTATTCTCTGCCCATATTCGTCCTGGAACGACTTGAAAAAGGGTTCGACATTTTGTACACTATGGGTGCGGGAGGGAAGCGGCCCTGCTGCAGCAGAGAGAGGAGAGGACCCCCATGATCGTTCAGAAGATCGTCATCACCGGCGGCCCCTGCGCCGGGAAGACCACAGCCATGAGCTGGATCGCCAACAACCTGCCCCAGAAGGGCTACCGGGTCCTGTTCGTGCCCGAGACCGCCACGGAGCTCATCGGCGGGGGCCTGACCCCCTGGGGCTGCGGGACGAACCTCGACTATCAGCGCTGCCAGATGGAGCTGCAGCTCACCAAGGAGCGGCTGTTCGAGCGGGGCGCCCGGACCATGCCCGCGGACAAGGTGCTCATCGTCTGCGACCGGGGGGCCATGGACAACAAGGCCTACATGACCGACGAGGAGTTCCGGCGGCTCTGTGAGGAGATGCACACCAGCGAGGGGGAGCTCAGGGACCGGTACGACGCCGTCTTCCACCTGGTCACCGCCGCCAAGGGCGCGGAGGAGGCGTACACCTTCGCCAACAACGCCGCCCGCTACGAGACCGTGGAGCAGGCCGCGGCCCTGGACGACCGGATCATCGCCGCCTGGACGGGCCATCCCCATCTGCGGATCATCGACAACACCACCGCCTTCGAGGAGAAGCTGGAACGGCTCCTCCACGAGATCCTGTCCTTCCTGGGCGAACCCACGCCCCTGGAGGTGGAGCGCGCGTTCCTCATCGAGTATCCGGACGTGAAGTGGCTGGAGAGCCTGGAGGACTGCCGCCGGGTGGAGATCACCCAGACCTACCTGCTGTCCAATCCCGGGGAGGAGGTGCGCGTCCGCCAGCAGGGGGCCGACGGCAACTATTCCTACTACGAGACGGTGAAGAAGCCCATCGACGGGATGACCCGGGCGGAGGTGGAGCGCCATCTCACCCAGAAGGAGTACCTCAAGCGCCTCCAGGACGCGGATCCCGCCAAGCGCACCATCCGCAAGACCCGCTATCGGCTCATGTACGAGGGGCAGAATTTCGAGATCGACCTGTTCCCCTTCTGGCAGGATCGGGCCCTCTGCGAGATCGAGCTCGCCGACGAGCATGCGCCCGTGGTCCTGCCGCCCCAGCTCCGCTTGATCCGGGAGGTCACCGACGATCCCGCCTACAGCAACGCGGCGCTGGCGCAGATCTGATCCCGGCCGCACCGGCGGACGGGGACGTTCATCGAACGATAGGGGCTTGGTTCCTGCAAAGCGCGGGAGGCAGGCCCTTTCGCTGTCCCGGCCGGCGCGGCTCCGGGGTGCCGAAGGGGCCTTGTTGGGGCGGAAAAGTGAAGAAAAATGGAAAAGATTCCCCTATATTTGACAGGCGGGGGGAAGGTATGATATACAGTAATCGGTAAGATTTCGCAAGAGAAAGGCGGGGCCTCGGCCCCGGCCTTGGGAGGTAAAGCTATGAAAGGAACGAAATTGCGGGTGGGGCTCATGCTGTTGGCGGCGCTGCTGTTGCTGGCGGGCTGCGGGAAGAACAACCCCTCCGTGCTGCAGCTGCCCGAGGGCACCGCGTCCACCCAGGGCGGGGACCAGAGCACACCGGCGCCCCTGAAGGCTCTGGGGGATCGGACCTGCCGGGTGGGCCAGGAGACCATCCCGGAGAGCACCCTGTTCTCCTTCGTGTTGAACGAGGCCACCTTCGACCCCCTCCAGGGGCTGACGCTGAAGCTCACCTCCGCCAACAAGTCCACCGTTCGGGATTTCGTGGTGTCCCTCAACTACCTGTCCGTGAACGGGTACATGCAGGACGCGGGCTACGAGGCCCGGGTGCCCGCGGGCCAAACCGTGGCGGGGGAGATCCTGATCGAAGCCGACGAGCTGCGCAGCTCCGGCGTGTCCTCGGTGGATGAGCTGATCCTCTACCCCCTCATCTATGACGACGCCGTGCCCATGGGCCAGGGGGACGTGGTGGACGGGGCCTTCAGCTTCTATCCCACGGGCCAGAGCAAGGGGAACGTGGTCTATCCCGTCCGCCAGAAGACGGACAAGGAGCAGACCTTCTTCGACAACACCTTCGCCACCATGATCATCCTGGGCGTGGACCAGGACGACAGCGGGGATCTGGACGTGAACTGCTATCTGGAGAACAAGACCGATAAGTTCCTGAGCTTCACCTGGTCCGACGTGGCGGTGGACGGCGCCAGCGCCGGTTCCGGCGGGGACGCCATCGTGGCCCCGGGCATGCGCCGGTACGCCCCTCTCCACATCGCCGCCGCCGGGATCAGCGATGAGCCCGGCTCCGTGGCCTTCAAGGTCAGCGCCACGCCCCTCTCCAACGACGGCACCCCGGTGGCCCCCCTTATGGAGCAGCGGGGCACCTACCGCTTCACCAGCGCCCCAGGCGCCGCCGCCACCCCGGACGGGGGAGACGAGCCCGGGACCGAGCCGGTGACCGGCACCGCGGCCACGGCCACGCCCGCCCCCACCACCGTGGTCTACACCACGCCCACCTCGGCCCAGAAGAAGAACGCCAAGAACGGGTACGTGAACAAGGACAAGGTGAACCTGCGCTCCGGCCCCGGCACCAAGTACAAGACCGTGGGCACCAAGATCGAGCAGAACACCGCCGTGACCCTCTACGAGCTCCAGGACGGCTGGTGGTTCCTCAAGTGCGGCAAGCATTACGGCTACGTGAAGGCCGACTACATCTCCCAGGGCAAGCCCAAGGCCGCGGCCGCCACGGAAGGCGACGGCAAGACCTTCGCCGGCACCGTGAATGCCTCCAAGGCCGCCTTGCGGCAGAGCGCCGACAAGGACTCCAAGTGTATCAAGGAGCTGAGCGACGGCGACAAGGTGACGGTCTACTACAAGACCAAGGGCGGCCACACCTGGTACTACCTGGCCTATGGCAAGACCAAGGGCTATATCCGCTCCGACCTGGTCAAGGTCTCCGGCAAGGTCCCCACAAAATAAATACCCTTTCATTCATCCCGCGGGCGTCGAAAGACGCCCGTTTCCGCTATTTCCACGGCACCGTCATCGACCCCTACGCGGGGTACTGAAGCCGTCTGTTCCTTCATATCAAAGATGTGCTTTTCTTTTTCCGCCGCTTTTTCTTCTGCTATGTGCAAGCCCATAGTCAAAAAATGCGCTACCGCTTGTTTTCTCCTTGGGTTGCCCGTGCTGCGATTCGCTGCATCTGCCACAGGCAGCGCTCATCTTCGCACTCACTGAAAAGAAAAAGCGGCAAAGGCTTGCTTTTTATCGGCGTTCCCGTATAATAGAGATACACACCCCATAGTCCGGGCGGGCCCGGCAGAAAGAGACACGTCTTGATATTCGGCAAGCACATCAACAGGTATTATCTCAAATACGCGCCCCGGCTGCTGCTGGGGGCGGCGGCCCTCATCCTGGTGGACTACGTGCAGCTGATCCTGCCGGAGCTCTACCGGATGCTGGTCAACGGCCTCAACACCGGGTCCGTGCTCTATAACGGGGTCCAGGTGCCCTTCACCATGGACTTTTTGCTGGACCATCTGTGCCTGCCCATCGTGTACATCATCGTGGTCATGGTCATCGGCCGGTTCCTGTGGCGGGTCTGCTTCTTCGGCGCGGCCATCAAGGTGGAGACGGACATCCGCATCCACATGTTCGACCACTGCAAGGACCTGTCTCGGGAGTACTACCAGGTGAACAAGGTGGGCAACCTCATGAGCCTGTTCACCAACGACCTGGACACCATCCAGGAGTGCTTCGGCGACGGCCTCTTGATGTTCTGCGACGCCCTGTTTCTGGGGAGCCTGGCCTTCTCCAAGATGCTGCGGATGGACCTTACCCTGACATTGCTGACCCTGGTGCCCCTGACCATGCTCCTGCTGGTGGGGGTGTTCATGGGCAAGACCATGATGAAGAAGTGGGAGGTGCGCCAGCAGGCCTTCTCGAACCTTTCCGACTTTGCCCAGGAGAGCTTCTCCGGCTTCGCCGTGGTGAAGGCCTTCGTGAAGGAGCTGGTGCAGCTCAAGGACTTCCAGAAGCTGAACATCGACAACGAGAACACCAACGTGAGCTACGTGAAGACCTCCACCAAGCTCCACGTGTTCATCACCCTCCTGGTGGAGACGGTCATCTGCGTCATCCTGGGCTACGGCGGGTATCTCGTCTATCGGCACCGGTTCGACGCCGGGCAGCTGGTGGAGTACATCGCCTACTTCTCCTCCGTGGTCTGGCCGGTCATGGCCGTGGCCATGCTCATCGAGAAATCCGCCCGGGGCAGGGCGTCCCTGAACCGGGTGTCGGAGCTGCTGGAGGCGAAGATCGACGTGCAGGACAAGCCCGGAGCCACGGACATCGAGCACGTCAACGGCAAGATTGAATTCCGGGATCTGACCTTCCGCTATCCTGACGGGGAGTTCGACGCCCTCGAGCATGTGTCCTTCACCATCGAACCCGGTGAGAGCGTGGGCATCGTGGGCAAGACCGGCTCCGGCAAGACCACCATCGTGGATCTGATCCTCCGGACCTACAACGTGCCCGACGGGACGCTGTTCATCGACGATCGGGACGTGAACGGCATCACCATCCAATCCCTCCGGGCGGGCTGCGCCTACGTGCCCCAGGACAACTTCCTGTTCTCGGACACCATCACCAACAACATCAACTTCGCCTTCGACGACGTGAACAAGGAGGCCGTGCGGCAGGCCGCCCGGCTCGCCGACGTCCACGGGAACATCGCCGAGTTCAAGGAGGGGTACGAGACCATCCTGGGCGAGCGGGGCGTCACCGTCTCCGGCGGCCAGAAGCAGCGCATCTCCATCGCCCGGGCCCTCATGAAGGACGCGCCCATCCTCATCCTGGACGACTCCGTCTCCGCCGTGGACACGGACACGGAGAAGGTGATATTGGAGAACCTGAGGAGCACCCGCCAGGGCAAGACCACCATCCTGATCGCCCACCGGATCAGCACCATAGAGGGCCTGGACAAGATCGTCTTCGTGGAGGACGGGCGGATCGTGGCCGTGGGGAGCCATGGGGCGCTGTTGGCCACCTGCCCGGCCTACGCGCGGATGGTGGAGCTCCAGCGGCTCGAGGACGAATCGAAGGAATGAGGAGGTGACGATCATGCATGCTTACTATCCCCTGCTGCTGACCGGCGGCATCATCGGCTTCATCTCCATCCTCCTCATCGTGGCCTACGCCTCCATCAAGGACAAGAAGCAGGCCATCGGCTTCGACCGGCACATGAAGGACGGGGAGATCGTTCGCCGGCTCCTCCGGTACGCCAAGCCCTACCGGGGCCAGTTCATCTTCGTGGGCTGCATCATGCTCTTCGGCATCGCCTACGACATCCTGTCCCCCACCATCATCGGCAAGGTGACGGACCTCATCAAGGACGATTTCGAGCTCACCGAGCTTTACCGCCTGGTGGCCGCCTACGCGGGCATTCTCATCGTGTCCATGGTCTGCGTCTACGTCCAGGCCATCGTGCTCCAGAAGGTGGGCCAGAAGATCATCTCCGGCATGCGGGAGGACCTGTTCACCCAC
>CACXNN010000123.1 GCA_902768995.1 uncultured Eubacteriales bacterium
GCTGGGGCTGGACTTCCGTTCCTTCGCCTTCCGGCCCGCGGACCTGTTCTTCCTCTTGAGCGCCCTGTGCGTCACGGTGAACGCCTTCCTTATCAAGGCTGCCCAGGAGAGGCACGGCCGGAATACCGACAGCATCTCCTACTACAACAACTTTACGGTCCTGGTCCTCTTCACCGCCTTCGCCCTCATGCGGGGAGACCTGCAGGCCTTGACCCCGTCCACGATCCCCCACTTCTGGGGGCTGGTGGCTTTGGGGGGCCTTGCTCAGACCTGCATCTATTTCTTCTATTATCGGAATCTGAAGCGCCACGAGGTATGGGTGGTGAAGCTGTGGCTGTTGTTCATGCCCGTGGTCAGCTGTTTGATCGGCGTTCTGTTCCTCCACGAGGTGCTGACGGCGAAGAAGGCCCTGGGCATCGGGGTGGTGCTCCTGGGGGCCGCGGTCATCCTCCTTCGTGGGAAGCTGAACCAAAAGAAAGCGGAGGCGTAACCATGGATATGCTGGAAAAACTGCGTAAGAAGAATCCCCACCTGCCCCTTTTCTCGGTCCTCGATCCGGCCTTCGCCCCCTACGGGCGGGTGCTGCCGGTCCTGGACCCTGCTTCGCTGAAGGCAGCCATGGCCCAGACGAGGATACCGGAGGCGGGGAATTGCTACACCGCCTCGGACCCCGTCCTGGAGACCACGCCGGACGTCCGGTACCTGGCGGACACGGTCTACGGAGGTATGGCCGTCCAGGCCGGCTGCTGCAACGGCCACGGCTTCACCCTGAACGCGGAGGAGTACCACAAGTGCTCGGAGGTGAACTACTCCACCACGGGCCTGCACAAGTGCTCGGAGGTGAACTACTCCACCACGGGCCTGGTGCTGCTGCTGGCCCTGCCCGGGGATATCCATGACCGGCATCTCGACGCCTCCGCCGTGGTGGGCTTCTACCTGCCCCCGGAGGTCATGGTGGAGATCCATCCCCTCGTCCTCCACTTCGCCCCCTGCCGGGTCCGCCCCGAGGGGTTCAACTGCCTGGTGGTCCTGACGGAGGGCACCAACGGCCCCTTGCCGCATGTGGACGCCTCCGCCCCCGGGGAGGCGGGGCTCCTGTGGATGAGGAACAAGTGGCTCCTGTGCCACAAGGATTCCCCCCAGGCCAAGAAAGGTGCCTTTATCGGCATCACCGGCGAAAACCTGCAGCTGGCCATGGAATAAGGGCTTGTGACCGGCGGGAAAATAGAGTATAATAATTCATTGCGAAAACAGAGAAAACGGGAGAATTCGTCCATGAAATGGCTGGAGATCAGCGTCTATACCACCGACGAGGGACTGGACTACGTGTGCGCCGCCCTGGACGGGGCCGGCATCACGGGCCAGAGCATCGAGGAGAGCCGGACTGCCGCGGCAGCCTTCCTGCGGGAGAGCGTGCTCTACTGGGACTTTGCCGACATGGACAAGATCGGCACGGACCGGCCCTGCGTGAAGGGGTACGTGGCGGACTGCCCGGAGAACTACGAGAAGGTGGAGGCCGCCAAGGAAGCCGTGGCCCGGCTGAATACCCTGGACCTGGGCGTGGATTTGGGTTCCCTGGCCGTCACCGTCCGCACCGTGGACGAGGAGGATTGGGCCAACAACTGGAAGCAGTACTATAAGCCCCTCCTGATCGGGAAGCGGCTGCTGGTGCTCCCCTGCTGGGAGCAGCAGCCCGAGACGGACCGGGTGGTCCTGAAGCTGGACCCCGGCATGGCATTCGGCACCGGCGCCCACCACACCACCCGCATGTGTCTCGAATTCTTGGAGCGGGTCATGGAGCCCGGCCTCGATATGCTGGACATGGGCTGCGGCAGCGGCATCCTGTCCATCGCCGCCCGGCTTTTGGGGGCCAAGCGGGCCGTGGCCGTGGACATCGACCCCATCGCCGAGACCGTGGCCCGAGATAACGCCGACATGAACGGCCTTTCTCAGGATGGGTACGAGATATATATCGGGAACCTGCTGGCCGACGAAGGGCTGCGCCAGAGGATCGGCAGCCCCTATCCCGTGGTGGCGGCCAACATCGTAGCGGACGTGATCATCGGTCTCGCGCCGTACGCCAAGACCGTGGTATCGCCCGGCGGCTGGTTCATCGTCTCCGGTATAATCGATGATCGGGCGGCGGAAACGGAAGAGAAGCTAAAGCAGGCGGGCTTCGAGGTCACGGAGGTCGTCTCCTCCGACTGCTGGTACGCCATGCTGTGCAGGAACCCGGCATGAACCGCTTTTTCGTCAACGACATAGGCCCCGATGGGGCCGTCATCGCCGGGGAGGATCTAAAGCACCTCTCCTCGGTGCTGCGCCTCAAGAAGGGGGACCACGTGATGCTCTCCGACGGCAGGGGCAGCGAGTGCGAGGGGGAGATCGACCGGGTGGAGCCCGGCCGCGCCCGGGTGAAGACCGGCCCCTGGCGGCCCTGCGTCTCCGAGCCCCATCATAAGCTGACCCTGTTCCAGTGCCTGCCCAAGGCGGGGAAGATGGAGGTGATCCTCCAGAAGTGCACGGAGTTGGGCATGAACGCCCTGGTGCCCACCCTCAGCGCCCGGTGCGTGGTCCAGCCCGGCCGGGATTTCGACAAGAAGCTCCAGCGGTATCGGAAGGTGGCCCGGGAGGCCGCCATGCAGAGCCATCGGGGCCTGATCCCCGAGGTGCTGCCCCTGGTGGAGCTGAAGAAGGCGGACCTGTCCATCTTCGACACGGTCTACGTGGCCTACGAGGGGGAGAAGGAGCAGAGTTTGAAGAACGTCATGGCCGATCGGCCCGGCCGCCGCATCGCCCTGTTCGTGGGGCCCGAGGGCGGGTTCGAATCGGACGAGGTGGATAGCCTGGTGGCGAAGGGGGCGAAGGTCGTCTCCCTGGGCCCCCGGATCCTTCGCACCGAGACCGCGGGTATGGCCATGTGCGCCGAGATACTGTTTGAATTGGGAGAGTAGGGCGTGAGAGTTGCATTCTACACCCTGGGCTGCAAGGTGAACCACTACGAGACCGCGGCCATGGCGGAGCTGTTCACGGCAGCGGGCCATCAGGTGGTGGACTTTTCGGAGAAAGCGGATGCCTACGTGGTCAACACCTGCACGGTGACGGCGGTGGCGGACCAGAAGTCCCGGCAGATGCTCTCCCGGGCCCACGCCCAGAGCCCCGACACCCTCATCGTGGCCGTGGGCTGCTACAGCGAGGTGGCCAAGGAAAAGGTGGCGAGCCTCCCCGGCGTGGATTTGGTGCTGGGTACCGGGGGCCGGAAGGACATCGTGCCCCTGGTGGAGCAGGCCCTCCTGGGCCAGAAGCCGGACCCGGCCGCCGTGCCGCCCTTTTCCCGGCGGCAGTTCGAGGATTTGTCTGCCGTGGCGGACAGCCGCACCCGGGCCACCCTGAAGGTCCAGGACGGCTGCGTCAGCTTCTGCACCTACTGCGCCATCCCCTTTGCCCGGGGGGCGCTTCGGTCCCGGTCCATGGAGAGCTGTCGCCGGGAGCTGACGACATTGACGGAGAAGGGGTACCGGGAGATCGTGCTCACCGGCATCGAGCTCACGGAGTATGGCAAGGATTTGGCGGACAGGCCCACCCTGAACGACCTTATCCGCCTCAGCGACGAGTGCGGGGTGGAGCGGCTAAGGTTGGGGTCCCTGGACCCCCGGTTCGCTGACGAAGCCTTTGCCCAGACCTGCGCCCAAAGCCGGAGCCTGTGCCACCAGTTCCACCTGTCCCTCCAATCCGGGTCGGACACGGTCTTGGTGCGTATGAACCGGCGGTACACCGCGGCAGAGTATTTGAGGAACGCCGACCGGCTCCGGGCCTACATGCCCGACGCGGCCATTACCACGGACGTGATCGCGGGCTTCCCCGGGGAAACCGAGGCGGAGCATCAGGAGACCGCCGCTTTTCTGCGGCAGGTGGGCTTTGCCCGCATCCACGTGTTCCCCTATTCGAGGCGACCCGGCACCAAGGCGGCGTCCATGCCCGGCCAGCTGACCCGGCAGGAGAAGGCCCGGCGGGCGCGGGAGCTCATCGCCCTGGGGGACGAGCTGGAGAAGGTTTTCATCGACCGCCAGATCGGCACCCTGCAGCAGGTCCTCATGGAGGAGGACGGCACGGGCTATACGGGAAATTACGTCCGGGTGCGCTGCCCGGGACCGGCGGGAGAGCTGGTCACCGTGCGCATCGTGGGACGAAAGGATACCATTGCGGAAGGAGAATTGATATGAGTTGTTTATTCTGTGAGATCGCCAAGGGGAACATCCCCTCCACCAAGGTCTATGAGGACGAGCTGGTCTACGCCTTTCGGGACATCGCGCCCCAGGCCCCGGTCCACGTGCTCATCATCCCCAAGAAGCACATCGAGAGCGCCCAGGCTCTGACGGCGGAAGACGACGGGCTGCTGTGCCATATGTTCGCCTGCGCCCGCAAGATCGCCGAGAGCGAGGGCGTGGCCGCCTCCGGCTACCGGCTCATCACCAACGTGGGGGACGACGCGGGCCAGAGCGTCCACCACCTGCACCTGCACCTGATCGGCGGCAAGGCCCTGAAGTGGGACAATTGAGGCGAGCCATGGTCAACGTCAAGGTAGCGAAAACCAGGCGCGAGATCCGGGACTTCGTCCTCTTTCCCACCGAGCTCTATAAAAACGATCCCTACTACGTGCCCGACATGGTGGGGGATCAGATCAACGACTTGATGCCCGACAAGAACCCGGCCTTCGAGTACTGCGAAGCCCGGTGCTTCGTGCTTCCTCGCCTTTCGGGACGGGAAGATCGTGGGCCGGGTGGCCGGCATCCTGAACAAGCGGGCCAACGAGAAGAACGACGTGAACTACCTTCGATTCGCCTTCTTCGATTTCATCGACGACGCCGAGGTCACGGACGCCCTCTACGCGGCCCTCGCCGACTACGCCAGGGAGCTGGGCTGCGTGGCCATCCACGGCCCCCAGGGCTTCTCCGACATGGACCGGGAGGGCATGCTGGTGGAGGGCTTCGACCGGCTCAGCCAGTTCTTCGTGTACTACAACTACCCCTACTATCTCGATCACATGGCCCGGCTGGGCTTCGTGAAGGAGGTGGACTGGGTGGAGTATCTCATCCACGTGCCCGACGCGGTGCCGCCCCGGATGGAGAGGATCGTAGAATACACCAAGAAGCACATGGCCCTGAAGCTGGTGGACCTGTCCGATAAAAAGAATCTGCCCAAGTACCTCAGGGACGTGTTCGCCCTCTACAACGAGGCGTACCAGGTCATCTTCGGCATGGTGCCCCTGACGCCCAAGCAGATCGAGAAGTACACCAAGGAGTTTTTGCCCCTGGTGAGCAACAAGACCTCCTGCTTCGTCTACAACGACAAGGACGAGCTGTTGGGCTTCGGCGTGGCCGCCCCGTCCCTGTCGAAGGCCAACCAGAAGACCCGGGGAAGGCTATTCCCCTTCGGCTGGATCACCACCCTCCGGGCCCTCAAGGGGAAGAACGAGCGGCTCGACATGCTCCTCATCGCCGTGCGGCCGGACATGAAGGGCGCTGGTCTCAACCTGGTCATCCTGGAGGACTTGCTCAGGAAGGGCATCCAGAACGGCGTCAAGTTCGCCGAGACCGGGCCGCAGCTCGAGATGAACAAGGACGTGCTGTCCATGTGGCGGCTCTTCGACACGGAGCAGCACAAGCGCCGCCGCTGCTTCATCCGCATGCTGGACGGCAGCGAGCCGCCGAAGGTCACCCAGCTCGATGACCTGGACGAGCTTAAGGCCCGGCAGCAGGCGAAGGCGGGGGAGTAGTTGCTAATTTTGTCGCAAGAGCGTATACTATAAGGAAACCTGGTTGGAGGCATAAACAAGTGGCAGTGGGTTTGGACGATGTGAAGCGCATCCACCTCATCGGTGTGGGCGGATGCAGCATGAGCGGTATCGCGCAGATTTTACAAAAGCAGGGGCACGTGGTCACGGGCTCGGATCGGGAGCGGTCCCAGTTCACGGATCGGTTGGAGGAGCTGGGCATCCCCGTGTCCATCCCCCAGAAGGGGGAGCAGGTGGAGGGGGCGGAGCTGGTCATCTATTCCGCCGCCATCAAGCCCGACAACCCGGAGCGGGCCTACGCCCGGGAGCACGGCATCGAGAGGAGCGTGGCTCTGGGCCAGATTTCGGCCCGGTACCCCCATGTGGCCGCCATCTCCGGCTGCCACGGCAAGACCACCATCACCTCCATGCTGGCCTACATCAACGAGGAGGCGAAGCTGGACGCCACGGTCCACGTGGGCGGCTTCGTGGACCTGCTGGGCGGCGGCGTGAAGGTGGGGGACGGGGACCTGTTCATCACCGAGGCCTGCGAGTACGTCCG
>CACXNN010000124.1 GCA_902768995.1 uncultured Eubacteriales bacterium
TATAATGCGCGTTGCAGCGCTGGTGTAGCTCAGTTGGTAGAGCGCGTCATTGGTAATGACGAGGTTCATGGGTCCGACTCCCATCACCAGCTCCATAAAAACAGCCACCCCTTGTGGGTGGCTGTTTTTATGGCTTTTAGTGGAAGGGAGTCGGAGGGCGGATCAGAAAAAGCCCCAGTGGGGCTTTTTCCCGCCCCCGGGGAGCGCAAGCCAGAGGCTGCGCAGTCCGCAGGGCAAGCAGCCCGCCGCTTGCGCGGAGACTCCCATCACCAGCTCCAAAAAGAAAACCACCCTTCACGGGTGGTTTTCTTTTTGGAATTTGTATGGTAGGGAGTCGGAGCCGCGGCAGAAAACTGTCCGGTGGACAGTTTTCCGCGGCACGGGGAGCGCAAGCCAGAGGCTGCGCCGCCCATAGGGCAAGCAGCCCGCCGCTTGCGCGGAGACTCCCATCACCAGCACGCGCACAAGCTTCTCCGTTCCGAGATCCCTCGACAAGCTCGGGATGACAAGTTTACGCCTCCCATCGCCAGCTCGGGATGACAAAAAAAGAAAAGACACAGGAGCCGCGGCATGGCCGCGGCTCCTCTTGTATCCTCTTGTCTTATTTCACCTTCAGCAACACCGCGGTCTTCGCCTCCACGGTGAGGGAGCCGGTGAAGTCGCCGGCAGCGCCCCAGAGGGCTTCGAAGGTGCCCTCCGGCAGATCGACGGTCATGGGAGCTTCGTTGGGGTTGGCCACCAGGTAGCCCACCAGCTTCCCGTCCTCCGTGAAGCTGGCGGCGATGGCGCTGCCCTCCAGGACCTCCCCCGCCACAGCGCTGTTGTACAGCCAGGGGTTGGCTTTGCGCAGGGCGATGAGGTCCTTATAGTAGAGCATCATGGCGTAGGCGTCGCTGTCCGTCGTCAGGGCGTCCCAGTCGATGTTGTTCACGGCGTCCGAGGAGTTGTAGCTGTTGTGGTCGCCGCCCTTGGTGCGAAGCATCTCCTCCCCCGCCAGGAAGAAGGGAGTGCCCTTGCTCATGAGGATCAGGGAGGCGCCCAGTCGGTTGGCGGCCAGCTTCTGGTCGTTGGTCAGCTTGGGCTCCACGTTGGCCAGGATGTCCCACAATGTCCGATTGTCGTGGCAGGACATGTAGTTGATCATGAGGGCGTCGTCCACCTTCCAGGAGGCACCTGCCCCATGGTCGCCGCCGGTGATGCCGAAAAGAACCTGGTTGGCGGTGGTCTTGGTGGCGTTGGTGCTGATCCAGCCCTTGGTCTTGTTGTCGAAGACGCTGCCCTTCAGGCCGTCCCGGATGGCGTCGTTGAACACGGCCACGCCGCCGATGGCTCCCTCGGAGGCCTTGACCTGGCGGATGTTGGCCTGGGTGGCCTGAGTGTTGGGCTTCATGGTGGTGGTGCCGCCGGTCCAACCCTCACCGTACAGGATGGCCTGGGGGTTATTCTTATGGACCGCCTTCTCGATGGCCTGCATGGTGTCCACGTCGTGGAGGCCCATGAGGTCGAAGCGGAAGCCGTCGATATGATACTCCGTCTGCCAGTAGGTGACGGAGTCCACCATGTACTTGCGGAACATCTTGCGCTCGGAGGCGGTCTCGTTGCCGCAGCCGCTGCCGTTGGAGGCGTCGCCGGTGTTGGTGAAGCGGTAGTAGTAATAGGGCACGATCCGGTTCAGGCAGGAATCCAGGGAATAGGTGTGGTTGTACACCACGTCCATGACCACGGCGAAGCCGTTCTCATGGAGAGCCTGGACCATCTGTTTAAACTCGTTCACCCGCACCTCGCCGTGGTAGGGGTCGGTGGAGTAGCTGCCCTCGGGGGCGTTGTAGTTCTTGGGATCATAGCCCCAGTTGAACTGTTTGCAGGTGGTCTCGTCCACGGTGGCGTAATCGTAGACCGGCTGCAGGTGCACGTGGGTCACGCCCAGCTCCTTCAGGTAGTCGATGCCCGCAGGCAAGCCCGCGGCGTTGGTGAGGCCGGTCTCCGTGAAGGCCAGGTACTTGCCGGGGTACTGGGAAGCGGCGATCCGGTTGGAGAAGTCGCGGACGTGGACCTCCCAGATGATCGCGTCCCGATAGGAGGTGAGGCCCAGATCGAAGCTCTCGTCCCTAAAGCCCTCGGGGTCCGTGGAGGCAAGGTCGATGACCATGCCCCGATCCCCGTTGACGCCCACAGCCCGGGCGTAGGGGTCCACCGCCTCCTGGGTGCCCACCGCCGTGGTGACGGTGTAGGTGTAGTAGGTGCCGTGGCCGCAGGCGTAGTCCGCCGTCCACACGCCCTGGTTGACCCGGGTCATGTCCACGGTAGCGAAGGCCTTGCCGCCGTTGCCCGCCTCGAACAGGTTCAGCACCACCTGGCTGGCCGTGGGGGCCCAGACCTTGAAGGTGGTGGTATCGCCGTGGATATACGCCCCCAGATCGTCGCCGCTGTAGGTATACATGGCCTCAAAGGCAGGGCTGTCGAAGATGGCCGTGGGCACCGCCACCTTCTCGCCGTATCCTTCGATGGACACGACGCATTCCGCCGTGATGTCGATCTTCTCCTTGGTGGTGATCACGCCGGTGATCACCTCGTTGTTCAGGGAGGACAGCTTCTCCACGGCCACGGGCTGGCCGTTCACCTTCACCTGGACCTGGTCCAGGGACGTGAGCCGGGCCGCCGGTTCGATGGTGTACTTGATCTGGTTCTCCGCCACGATCCCCGCAAACTTAAAGTTCATCTTTTGCTGCAGATGCATGCCGCCCTCCTCGCTGTAGTAGATGGTCTCCTCACCGGATTTGAGGAAGATGGAGAGGTCGCCGCCCTCCATCTTCACGAACCGGTCCCCGTCAAAGTCCTTGGTGGCCGTGCCCCAGCTGGAGCTGCCCACGTCGGAGCAGCCGGTGCGCACGATGAAGCCCACTTCCTCCACGTCCTCCGGGACGTTGATGACCACCTTGGCCCCGTAGGCGCAGGAGTGCATGGGATAGCTCCTGCCATCCTTGCCCTTGAACCAGATCCACATGTCGCTGGTGTCGATGTCGATCTTATCCTTGGTCCAGTAGATGGACAGCTGGTTGCAGCCCGCCTCCCGAGGGAGCTGGTACTCCTCCGGTGCAGGCGCCTCCGTGTGCGCGGCCGTAGGCGCTGCGGTGGGGGCAGGGGCCGCCGTCTCGGCAGGCTTCTCAGCAGGCGCCTGGGTGGGGTCGGCCGCCGCCGTCTGCGTCGGTCCGCCGCAGGCCGTCAACAGCAGCAGCGCCGCCAGCAGCAACGCGAACAATTGCTTCTTCATGGTTCCTCTCCTTGTCCCGGGATCGACCCGTTATTATATATTGATTGTAGCACCGTCCCCTATGAAAAGCAACGGGGAAGTCCCCTGCATCATCCGCATACAGAAAGGCTGCTCCGGATGGAGCAGCCTTTGCGCAGTATCCTTTTGGATCAGAAGCAGGGGTACAGGGTCATGCCCACCAGCACGGTGATGACGCCCATGAGGATGGACGGTATCCAGCCCATCTTCAGCAGGGACTTCTGGTCGTAGCCGCCGGCGCCCATCATCATGGGCACCACGGAGGTGGCCATGGGAGTCATGACGGAGCACATGGAGCCGATGTAGCACATCTCCATAAGGCCCCGAGGGTCGCACTTCAGGGACATGGCCGTCAGGATCACCAGGGGGATCAAAATTTTGCTGACCGCTCGGTTGTAGAGGAGGGAGGTCATGACGAAGGCTGCCAGGAAGAAGACGGCGCCCAGGACGTAGCTGTTTTGGACGCCCCCCAGCAGGCTTGCCACCGCGTCCCCCACCAGCTCGCCCGCGCCGGTGTTGGCAAAGGCGCTGCCCAGGGTCACCACGCCCACGTAGAGCATGATGATGTCCAGGCACATGCTGTTGATGGCCTCCCGCTCCGTCAGGACCCCGGTGAGCACCAGGAAGGCGGCGCCGCAG
>CACXNN010000125.1 GCA_902768995.1 uncultured Eubacteriales bacterium
CACCGACAATACTTGGCTGGCAACGGCCCGGGAAGATAGGCAGCCGCCGGGACCCCAAAGGCTCTGATCGCAAGATCAGAGCCTTTCTTGTTCTCCGCCTATTGTCGAATTGATCAATATATGATACTATGCACATATTGAATTTAGGAGGGGATCATATGTCTTCTGCAATGCAAAAGCTGTCGGCTGCGGCTGAAACCACCGGGCTATCCTTTGACCGGGAGAGGAACATCCTGTACGGGACCTTTGGCAACTATGCCTTTGCCGTTCTGGTGAACGCTTCCAACGTTCGCTATTGCTCCATTCTCTTCCACGTGACGCGGGACGGGAACCCCTTCACCGCCAACGATGGGAAGGAGATCGCCAAGGAGAGCAATAAGCTCCTCCAGTTCGCAAAGCCGTCCGGGGCCGCGCCTGTCAGTTTCCTGGTCAAGCTGGAGAAAGACGAGCAGGGCACCGCCCAGCGGGTATTGGACGCCCTAACCTTCCTTTCCACCGCCTTCTCCAACCGCGGCTACGTCAACACCTGCGAGAGCTGCCGCCAGGAAGTGGCGACGGAGCCCTGCGCCGTGGGGAACGGCCTTCGCTTTTTGTGCTCGGATTGCTTCGAATCCGTTTCAGCCAGTATGAACGACAGGGCCCATCGGGAGGCGGAGACTCCGGAGAACGTGCCCGCCGGTATCGTGGGCGCCCTGGGCGGGGCGCTGCTGGGCGCCGTCGTGGTGGTGATCTTCGGACGCCTGGGCTATGTTACGGCCCTCTCCGGCCTCATCGCGGCCATCTGCGCTTTAAAGGGTTACGAGTTGCTGGCCAAGAAGATGAGCGTCAAGGGCGCCATCATCTCCTGTATCGCCATGCTGGCTATGATCTATGTGGGCCATCGGGCGGATTGGGCTATCGAGGCGGCGCAATACTTCAAAGTCGACTTTTTCAAGGCCTTTCGCGCCATTCCCATGCTGATCGAGGAAGAAGCCATCGAGCTTGGCCAATACCTGAAGGGGCTGTTCATGGTATACCTGTTCGCAATCCTCGGCGCGGTGCCCACGGTGATCAGCTCCCTCAAGCAGCAGAAGACCAAGTATACCGTGCAGAAACTGAACTGACGACAACGAAAAAAGATGGGGCCTTGCAAGGCTCCATCTTTTTATACTTTGAATCGTATCTTATCTATGATCGTCGCCTTGCCCAGGGCATGCTGCCCATAGGGTGTGAACCCCAAAGACAGCAGGAGTTTTTCACTGGGCTCGTTGAAGGGAAAATGGCCACAATGGATATAAGGCGTGGATTTAGAATGGAAATGCTCCTCGATCAAAGCTGCGAGAGCCTCTCGCATATACCCCTGCCGCTGGTAGAGAGGGAAGGTGGCATAGGCCAATGTCCGCCCGCCTTCCGGCAAAGAGCGCAGCATTTCCTCCGGCAGTTCCGGCGCCACGTCCAGCAAAAAGCCCACCAGGGCGCCGTCCGTCTTGCGGACCAGACCAAAGGCGGGCTGCTTTGAAAACTGAGCAAAAATCCGGCGGGCTGTGTCTTCGGACAGCTCCGCCGGAAATCCGTACATGCGGCGCAGCTCGTCGTCCGCGATCCCGCGGATAAACGCCTCCTCATCTTGAGGAGAAAGGGGACGAAGGATGAGCCGCTCTGTTTCGATCATAGGGTGTTTACCGCTTTCTATCCGGCTCCTTCATCCAGAAGAACAGGGCTACGGTCCCCGGGCCGGTGTGGCAGCCGATGACGCCGCCGATGGGGTAGATCTGGACCTTGCCGTCCAGGTGGGGGAACCGCTTCTCGATCTCGCCGGCGATCTTCTGGGCCTCGTCCATGATGTCGGACTGGCAGATGTAGCACTTGCCGCTGTAGTCGAGGCCGTTCTCCGCCTGCTGTTCCATCTTTTTGAGCATCTCCCGGCGCACCAGCTTCTTGGAGGGGATCTTGGACACGGGCTCCAGCTTGCCCTCGTTGTTCACGTGCAGGAGGGGGCAGATGCCCAACAGGCCGCCCACGAAACCGGCGGTCTTGCTGACCCGGCCACCCCGGATGTACTGGGTCAGGTCCGTGGAGAAGAACCAGTGGTTGAGCCGGAGTCGGTTGGCTTCGGCCCAATCCTTCAGCTCGTCCACGCCCATGCCCGCGTCCCTGAGGTCCGCCAGCTTGTCCATGAACAGGCCGTAGCCCGAGGAGGCGCAGAGGGAGTCCACGATGTAGATCTTCCTGTCCGGGAACTCCTCCCGCAGGGTGGCCGCGGCGGCCTGGGCGGAGTTGATGGTGCCGGAGATGCCGGAGGAGAGGGTCACGTGCAGCACGTCCTTGCCCTCCTGCAGGTAGGCGCGGAAGAAGGCCTCGTACTCGTCCGCGTTCACCTGGGCGGTGCGGGCGGAGGCCCCGGCCTTGATGCTGTCGAAGAGCACCTTGGGCGGCACGCTGATGCCCAGATCGTCGATCTTCTCCTCGTCGTTCAGGAAGAAATGGAAGCACACGTAGGGTATGTTCCGGGAGAGAAGATGCTCCCGGGACAGATCGGCGGTGGAACAGCAGCTCAAAACATAGTCAGCCATAGGATACTCCTTTCAAAGGCCCTTTGAACGTAATAAGTAATATCATGTTATCCGATAATTGTCAATAGGTAAATGAAGACAGGGGGGAAGGATTTGCTTTTTTGTGGGGCTGTGGTATACTAAAAAACAATCTGACGAAAGGAATGGCTTTCCATGCGTATCGAAACGGATCGGCTGATCATCACGGACTTCACCCTGGACATGGCGGAGGACGTGCACCTGAACTCCCTGGACGAGGACAACCGGCGCTTCGTGCCCGACGAGGTCTTCGAGACGGTGGAGGAGGCCCGGGAGACGGTGGAATTCCTCATGAGCCGGTATGGCGGCGACGAGGGCCCCTTCGTCCATCCCATCCTGCTGAAGACGGGGGAGAACATCGGCTACGTGCAGTTGGTGAACATCGGCGAGGGCTGGGAGCTGGGCTACCACATCGCCAAAGCCTACACCGGAAAAGGCTACGCCACGGAGGCGTCCCGAGCCTTCCTGCCCGCCATGGCGGAGAAGTACCATTTGGACCGTATATACGGAATCTGCCTCGCGGACAACCTGGCCTCCGTCCGGGTCATGGAGAAATGCGGATTTACCAATATATTCAAGGGAATCGGCCCCTATCAGGGCGCCCAGCGGCCCATCGTCAAGAACATCTGGAAGGCCTGAAGTCTGCATACAAATGACCGCCGAGCGCATAACCATGCGCCTGGCGGCCTTTTTTATACGTTCTTTTTTATTTCCCGTTCTGAACAGCCTGGGCCAGGCTGTTGTCCACCACGTCCTGGAAGGGCGGCCGAGCCGTAAGCTCCCCGGCGGTGTCGATCACGTCCAGCAGCCGGTCGAAGTCAGCTGCCTCCATGACCAGCTCCTGCTTCCAGGAGTCCGTCTCCCGATAGCTGTGGGCCACGATCATCAGGCTCTCCAGGCTGGTGTCCGGGAAGCTGGGCTGCATGGCCTGGGCGATCTCCTCGTCCGTGGCGGTGACGCACCATTGCTGGGCCCGATAGACGGCCCGCAGGAAGGCCTTGACGGTGTCGGGGTCCTTGGTGAGCTTCTCCGGCGTCACCATGTAGGCCGTGTAGGGGATGCTGCCGGACTCCAGGCCCACGTTGGCCACGATGTACCCCTTGCCCGCGTTCTGCATCTCGGTGGCCGTGGGCTCGAACAGGGTCACGTAATCCCCGGTGCCGCCCTCGAAGGCTGGGCCCATCATATTGAACTGGATGCTGTCCACCACTTCCAGGTCCTGCCCGGGGACCAGGCCGTGCTGCCGGAGCACGTAGCACAGGGTCATGAGGGGCATGCCCCCCTTGCGCCCGTCCCGCTTGGTCAGCTGGCCCACCACCACCGGGTGCTTCTCCTGCCCGGCGTTGTACACGTACACCGCCGTCTCCGGTCCGGCCAGACACACGTCCGCGTCCCCGGACAGCAGGGCGGTCATGGCCTTGTCGCTGCCCCCGGAGGTGGTGATGTTCACCTGCAAGCCCTCTTCTTCAAAGTAGCCCAGGTTCAGGGCCACGTACTGGGGCGCGTAGAACACGGACCGGGTCACCTCGTGGAGCTCCAGGGTCTTCAGCGCCGCCTCCTTCTTCCCACAGCCCAGGGGCAGCGTGACAAGCAGCAGCAGGAGCAGCGCCCCGCACAGAATCTTTTTCATGCCGTTTCCTCCTTTTCGATCATGCTGGTATTCTATGCGCCCGGGCCCGGCGTGGTGCGAAAATGCGGGATTTTCGTGAGCGGGCGCAGAATGGGTTTGATATTTTCAAAGTTCTATGGTATATTGCATTTAAAGAAGTATATTCAGCCCCAAGGGCTGAAGGAAAGGAACCGAACACCATGGAAAACAAGGGCGGAAAGACCACACGCTTCACCTCCACCCGCAGCGAGCTCACGCCCCGCGAGGTGCTGACCACCGTCTATGCGGCCATGAAGGAGAAGGGCTACGACCCGGTGAACCAGATCGTGGGCTACCTGCTGTCCGGAGATCCCACCTACATTACCAGCTACAAGAACGCCCGCTATCTCATCCTGCGGGTAGAGCGGGACGAGCTCCTGGAGGAGCTGGTGCGCTCCTATGCCCGCAAGCAGAGGCGGGACGAGGAATGATG
>CACXNN010000126.1 GCA_902768995.1 uncultured Eubacteriales bacterium
TAGCTGCCGTGGTCCTCGCCGGGCAGGATCAACAGCTCCGCCCCGGGGATGGTCTCGGCGATGAAGCGGGTGTTCCGCTCCCGGATGATGTCCCGGCTCCCCGCCACCACCAGGGTGTGAGTCTCGATGGCCCGCAGGTACTCCGCCGGGATATGGGGCTCCGTCAGCAGGATGGTGTTGTAGATGTTGGGGCCCTGCCGGTTCTCCCAGCGGATCTGCATATAGGCCCGGTGCTTCAGAGCCCGGGGCCGGGTGTTGGCGCCACAGACGATGAGGTCGGATATCCGATCCGTCCAGCGGGCCGCCATCAGGGCCACGATGCCCCCGTCGGAGTAGCCGCAGAGGGCCACGTCCCACAGGTCCAGCTCCTCCAGGAAGGCCAGCAGGTCCGAAGCCATGTCCTCATAGTGGAGCTCGTCCACCATATCGCTGTCCCCGTGGCCCCGGCTGTCCAGGGCAAAGCAGGTGAACCGCTCCCCCAGGACCTCCATGGCCTCGTCGAAGATGCTGTGATCCTCCCCGTTGCCGTGGAGGAGCACCAGGGGCCGTCCCTCCCCGTATTGCTCGTAGTGGAGCCGTATGTCGTTCACAAAGACGTCCATAAGCGATTCCCGTAAAAAAGCCGCCGGAAGGCGGCTGGATGGTGTGGATCAGCGATCCAGGCCCCTGAGGTATTCCACCGCCGCCTGCAGCTGGGTGTCGCTCTCATAGGGGATGGAGGGGATGTTGTAGTAGGTCAACCCTTCCGGCAGCTCCACGATGTGGTCCGGCGTGATGCCCGTGCCCTGGATGCACACGTCGGCGGGCGTGTAGTAGGCGTCGGTGGTGAACTTGATGGTGCCGTCCCGGCCGAAGTTGATGTTGAAGAAGGTCTGGACGATGCCCTTGCCGAAGGTGACGGTGCCGAAGAGCTCCGCCGCGCCGTTGTCCTTCAGGGCCCCGGAGAGGAGCTCGCTGGCCGAGGCGGAGTAGCCGTTGACCAGCATGGCGATGGGCATGTCGAGGCCGTCGGAATGGGTGCGATAGACCTGCTCCTTGTTGACGCGGCTCCTGACCGTGGTGATGACCTTGTTCTTGGGCAGGAAGATGTCCGCGATGTCGCACACGTCGGACAACGACCCGCCCAGGTCGTCCCGCACGTCCAGCACCAGGGCCTCCATGCCCTGCCCCCTTAGATCGTCCAGGGCGTCCTTCACCTCCCGGACCACCTGGCCGTGGAAGCCGGAGATATAGATGTAGCCGATGGAATCGTCCAGCATCTTGTAGGTGACGTAGGGAGAATAGACCTGGCGCATGGTGACGGTGAAGGTCAGCTCCTGGCCGTCCCGCAGCACCACCACGGTGTTCACGTCCCCCTCCCCGTGGGTGACGAAGCCCAAAAACTCGCTGAGGTCCTTCCCCTCGGCGGGCTCGCCGTTGGCCCGGATCAGCTGATCGCCCACCAGGATGCCCGCTTCCTTGGCCGGGGTGTTGTCGTAGACCTCGGTGATGATGAAGGTGCTGTTTCCCTGATCGGACACCAGCACGCCCATGCCGATGAAGGTGCCGGAGTTGCTGTTCAGCAGCTCGTCGTACTCGGCCTTGGTGTAGTACTCGGCGTAGTCGTCCCCCATATAGGAGGACAGGCCCTTGAGGGCGCCGGTGACCATGCTCTCCTGGGTCTTGTCGTCGAAGAAGTAGTAGTTCTTCTTCACGAGCTCGATGGCCTCGGAGACGGGCTCCAGCTCGGAGAACCGGTTCACATAGTAGAGGGAGGTAAAGAGTATGCCAAAAGCAGCCGCCAGCACGGCGCACAGCACACAAAGCCATACGCTGACCCGGCGGCTCCTTCTCTTCGCTTTCACGGGAACGGATTCAAAGGTCAAACGGGTTTCTTCCATGGATGAAAAAGGTCACTTCAGTATGTAGGGGCCCATGAACGCGGGCAGGACCTCCTCGCCCTTGCTGACAGAAAGGACGATATGGAGGCCATGCTGGTCCGCCAGCTTGTCGAGCTGCCGGAAGAACCCTTCGAGCTCGCCCAAGTCGGCCTTGATCACGTTCTCGAACCGATCCACGAACACGTACTCCAAATCGAAATCCGACGCGCACAGGCCGCACAGGAAGCCCAGGAACATGTCGGGATCGTTCAAAGCGTAGTCCGTCACGTTGATGAACCGGATGCTGTACCCCAGATCGTACATGTAGCTGTTGTCGTCGTCGATGAACACCATGCTGCCCTTCGCTTTGTCGGAAACGTCGTTGGCCAAGGAGATGATCCTCTTGGTCTTGCCGGTCCCCTTTTCTCCACAGATGATCTCGATCAATTCATACGCCTCCTTCGGTTGATACTTGTATTGTACGCTGAATAGACGCCTTTTGCAAGCGGGGAAACGGTTTCTCCCCAAAAAGGTTCACGTCTTCGCCTTCTGCTCGTGGTAGCTCTGCTCCGTGTTCACCGACCAGAGGGCGGTCTTGTCGCCGCCGCCCCCCTCCAGGATCTCCACGGCGGCGAAGGCGGTGGCCATGGAGTGGTCCATGTTGTTGTACCGGTGCTGGCCGTTGCGGCCGATACAGTAGAGGTTCTCGAAGCCGTCCAGGAAGCGGACGATGCTGTCCATCTTGGCATAGCCGTCGAAGTAGGCGGGATAGGCCTTCTTCACCCGCTCCACGTGGGCGTCCAGCACGTCCCCGGCCCGGGCGATGCCGATCCTTTCGATCTCCCCCTTGGCAAGGTCGATCATCTCCGAATCCGTCTTCGTCCAGAGCTCGTCGCCCTCGTCGCAGAAGTATTCGAGCCCCAGCCACACGGTGTTCTCCGGGTCCTCCACCATATAGGGGGACCAGTTGTTGAAGATCTGGACCCGGCCCAGCCGCACGCCCTTGTCCTGGACGTAGATCCAGCAGTCCGGGACCCGGTCCTTGACGGTCCGGCGCTGGGTGTCGTTGTGGATCAGCAGGTCCTTCATGAGCAAACCCACGGTGACGAAGTCCCGATAGGGCAAGGTGTCCGCCGCGGCGCGCACGTCCCGGGGCACCTCCGTGCCGACGATGCCGTCGATGAGCTCCCGCACGGGCATGGAGGAGAACACGGCGTCCGCCGTCAATCGCTTCTCCTCCCCCGCTTCCCGGCAGCGAACGGCCGTGATCCGGCCATCCGCCGTTTCGAGGGCTTCGACGGGGCAGTTCATTCGGATCTCTCCGCCCAGTTTCTTCACTTCCTCCGCCGCCAGCTCCCACAGCTGGCCGGGGCCCAGCTTGGGGTACACGTACCGCTCGATGAGGGAAGTCTCCACCTCCCCTTTGGTCCCCAGGAGCTTGCGAAAGATGTCCTGCAAAATGGCGCGGATGGACAAGCCCTTCACCCGCTGGGCGCCCCAGTCCGCGGAGATTTTGGACGGGTGGCGGCCCCACACCTTCTCTGTGTAGCTCTCGAAGAACATGCTGTACAGCACCCGGCCGAAGCGGTTGATGTAGAAGTTCTCCAGCGAGGTCTCGGGAAGTTTGTGGACGCAGGAATAGAGGTAGCTGAACCCGGCTTTGAGGGTGGTGAAGAAGCCCATGCTGCGGATGGTGGACCACTTCATGGAGATGGGGTAGTCGAAGAAATGGCGTTGGAAATAGATGCGGCTCACCCGATCGCGGATCAGCATGACCCGGTCCGTTTTCTCCGGGTCCGGGCCGACCGGAGCATAGTCCTTCTCCGCGTTCAACAGCTTGTCGTCCCAGGCGGGCGCCCCTTGAAGCGGCATCAACTCCGCCCACCAGCGGTTCACCCGCTCGTCCTTGCTGAAGAACCGGTGGCCGCCGATGTCCATGCGGTTGCCGTGATAGCGGACGGTCTGGGAGATGCCGCCGATCC
>CACXNN010000127.1 GCA_902768995.1 uncultured Eubacteriales bacterium
GTGCTTTGATCGGACCTGATTTCATCGGATCTCGGTTGGAGCCCGAAACAAGGCTCCAACCGAGTTTTTAGTTTGAGGGGGACATATGAAGAAATACACAGATTTGGAATATTTAAAGCTTTCCAAATGGGAACGGTTCCAGTATAAGTTCCTCAGCTTCTTCGCCGCCATCCCCGTAGCCATATGGAATCTCTTCAAGGGCATCGGCGGCTTCTTCAAGAAGGTCGGGCTGGGCGTCGCCAACGAGGCGAAGGATATCTGGACCACCTTTGTGGAAGGCGACTGGAAGACCAAGCTTTCCTATCTCGTCATGGGCTTCGGCTGCATCGCCAGGGGTCAGGTCCTGCGGGGCCTCCTGTTCCTGCTGTTCGAGGTAGTCTTTATCGGATACATGGTGCTCATGGGCGCCGGGTATCTGGGCCTGCTGCCCTCCCTGGGCACCAAGGGCCCCTATCAGATCACGGAAAAGATCGAGTACTTGCCCGGCCGGTTCCGTGAGGTGGTCAAGACCGTCACCTACGCGGACGATCCCACCGTGGACAACTCCTTCAAGATCCTGCTCTACGGCGTGCTGACCATCTTCTTCATCGTGGCGTTCATCTACACCTGGCGGGTCAACGTCAAGCAGAACAAGATCGCCGAGGGCATCCTCAAGTCCGGCAAGAAGCTCAAGAGCGGCAAGGACGACCTTCGCTCCATGGTGGACGACAAGTTCCACGCCACCTTGTTGGCGCTGCCGCTGACCGGCATCCTGCTCTTCACGGTGCTGCCCCTGGTGTTCATGATCCTGGTGGCCTTCACCAACTACAGCTCCGCCCACAACGGCGGCGAGACCGGCCTCTTCCACTGGGTCGGGCTCCAGAACTTCCAGACCCTGTTCTCCTGGGACGTGGGCGGCGTCAACTACTCCGCCACCTTCGGTGAGATCCTGCTCTGGACGCTGATCTGGGCCTTCTTCGCCACCTTCACCAACTACTTCCTGGGCATCGCCGTGGCCATGATCATCAACAAGAAGGGCATCAAGTTCAAGAAGGTATGGCGGACGGTGCTCATCATGACCATCGCCATCCCGCAGTTCATCTCGCTGTTGTACGTCAGCAAGATGTTCACGCTGAACGGCCTGTTCAACGGCTTCTTGATGGACCTGGGGATCATCCACACGGCCATCGACTTCTGGGGTCAGCCCACGCTGGCCAGGGTCATGGTCATCATCATCAATATCTGGATCGGCATCCCGTACCTGATGCTGATCGCCACCGGTATCTTGATGAACATCCCCGCGGACCTGTATGAATCCGCCAAGATCGACGGCGCCAGCGGCTGGAAGCAGTTCTCCAAGATCACGCTGCCCTACATGCTGTTCATCACGGGCCCGTACCTGCTCACCAGCTTCACGGGCAACATGAACAACTTCAACGTCATCTACCTGCTGACGGGCGGCGGCCCCCACGTGAATCTCAGCAACGGCGCGGGCAACCCTGGCGATACGGACTTGCTGATCACCTGGTTGTTCAACATCACCCAGAAGGGCTTTGGCGAGGACGGCGCCCAGTACTACCTGGCTTCCGTCATCGGCATATTGGTGTTCATCGTGGTAGCGGTCATCTCGCTGATCGTCTACAACCTGCTGCCCTCGGTGAAGAATGAGGAGGACTTCCAATGAAAAACAAGAATCAAGTTCCCGCGACCATCCTGATGGTCATCGGCGCCATCCTTACAGCTGGCGGCATCTTCCTGTTTATCAATCGGTTCAGTCCGATGTGGAGCTTCTCCCACAAGTACATGACGGACAACGCCATCTTCGTGATGCTGGGTATCCTGGGCATCTTCCTGGGCGTCGTGGGCCTGCTCCTGGCCAAGAGCCTCTTCAAGGAGGGCCGGGAGGTCCAGGAGGGCGAGGGCATGAAGCAGCACATGGGCATGAAGGCCTCCGCCCGGATCAGCAACACGGTCATCTACGTGCTGCTGGTGATCATCAGCATCGTGTGGCTGGCTCCGTTCTTCTGCATCGTGGTCCAGTCCTTCCGGGTGAACCCCACCGGCATGACTCGGTACCTGTTCAACAACCCGGACGCGGCGCTCAAAGAGGGCCTGACCATCAAGTTCGGCCTGGGCAACTATGAGCGGCTGTTCAAGGAGACCCAGTTCCCCCGGTGGTATCTCAACACCTTCATCATCGCGGTGGTGGTGGCGGCGGTTCAGACCGTCATCGTCCTCTGCATGTCCTACACGCTTTCGCGGTTCCGCTTCAAGCTCCGCAAGCCCCTGATGCAGTTCATGCTGATCCTGGGCATGTTCCCCGGGATGCTCACCATGATCATCCTGTACCAGGTGCTGAAGGATATCGGCCTTGCGGGCGCCAACGCCATGCCCGGTTTGATCCTGGTGTACGTGGCGTCCTCCGGCATGGGCTACTACGTGTCCAAGGGCTTCTTCGACACGATCCCCAAGTCCCTGGACGAGGCGGCTCGGATCGACGGCGCCACCAGGGCGCAGGTGCTCTATAAGATCATCCTGCCGCTGGCGAAGCCCATCGTCATCTACACCGTCCTGACCGCGTTCATGGGCCCCTGGGGCGACTTCGTGTTCGCCAAGTACGTGACCGGCATCACGCCCGAAGCCTGGAACGTGGCCGTCGGTTTGCAGCAGTGGCTGTCCACCAGCACAAACATCTCTGAGAACTATACCATGTTCTGCGCAGGCGGCGTCATCGTGGCGATCCCGGTGGTCATCCTGTTCATGTGCTTGCAGAAGTACTATGTTGAGGGCGTCACCGGCGGCGCGGTCAAGGGTTAATCGCAAAGCGAGAAGAAAAGGAGAATTAGTATGGCAAGTGTAAAACTGACCAACGTAAAAAAGGTCTACGATAACAACGTGGTCGCCGTGCACGACTTCAATCTGGACATCAAGGACAAGGAGTTCGTGGTGTTCGTCGGCCCCTCCGGCTGCGGCAAGTCCACCACCCTCCGCATGGTGGCGGGCCTGGAGGACATCAGCGGCGGCACCGTGGAGATCGACGGCGAGGTGGTCAACGACCTGCAGCCCAAGGATCGGAACATCGCCATGGTCTTCCAGAACTACGCTCTGTACCCGCACATGAGCGTGTACGACAACATCGCCTTCTCCCTCCGGCTTCAGAAGATGCCTGAGGATGTGATCTATTCCAAGGTCACCAACGCGGCGGAGATCCTGGGCATCACCGACTACCTCATGCGCAAGCCCCGGGCGCTGTCCGGCGGCCAGCGGCAGCGTGTGGCCATCGGCCGCGCCATGGTCCGGGATTCCAAGGTGTTTCTGATGGACGAGCCTCTCTCCAACCTGGACGCCAAATTGAGGAACCAGATGCGTGCCGAGATCATTCTGCTCCGGCAGAAGCTGAACACCACCTTCATCTACGTGACCCACGACCAGACCGAGGCCATGACCCTGGGCGATCGGATCGTCATCATGAAGGACGGCTACATCCAGCAGGTGGGCACCCCCGCCGAGGTGTTCGAGAAGCCCACGAACCTGTTCGTGGCTGAGTTCATCGGCGCGCCCAAGATGAACATCGTCCCCACCGAGCTGGTGCGGGAAGGCGACCGGTACTTCGTGACGCCTTGCGGATCCAAGATCGAGGTCACCGGCGAGAAGGGCGAGCTGCTGAACGAGAAGCGGGTCCCCGGCGGCAAGATCCTGCTGGGCGTGCGGCCTGAGCACATGAAGCTGAGCTTCGAGGACGGCCCCGACACCATCCCCGCCCGGCTGGAGGTCAACGAGATGATGGGCAGCGAGCTGCACCTGCACGTGTA
>CACXNN010000128.1 GCA_902768995.1 uncultured Eubacteriales bacterium
TCCGATCAAAGCGTGGACCTTTCCGGCTACTCCCTGTCGGACAATGAAAAGAAGCCCACGAAATGGGTTTTTCCTGAGGGAACGAGTATCGCCGGGAAAGGATATCTCATCCTCTACATGAGCGGCAGCCTTCCGCTGGAAGGCAAGGACGAGAAGAGCGTCACCGCCGAAATGAAGGCGCGGACGCTGAACTTCTCCGTATCCGGTCTGGGGGAGACACTCTATCTCTATAACAACGCGGGCACCCTCATCGATCGGGTGACGGTGCCCATGTCCGTGGCCTGCGTGTCCTACGCCAAGGTGGGGGACACCTGGGGCCTCTGCGACACGCCCACCCAGGGGGCGGCCAACACCGCGCCTCTTATGGGCAGCGCCTACTGCGAGGCGCCCGCCGTCTCTCAGCCCAGCGGCGTCTATCACGGCACCCAGGTCGTCAGCATGGAGATCCCGGCCGGGACCTACGTGACCTATACCCTGGACTCGACCACGCCCACGGAGAGCTCCACCCGCTATCGGGCGGGGGAGCAGCTGACCTTCTCTGAAAATGCGGTGCTGCGGGCTCGGGCCTTCAGCGAGAACGGGACCCTCTATAAGAGCCCGGTGGTCTCCAACACCTACGTCATCGTGGGGGACACCCAGACCACCGACGCCCACGACTCCACCCTGCCCGTGTGCTTCCTGGTCACGGACCCGGACAACCTCTTTAACGTGGATTACGGCATCTACGTGGTGGGCAGCCATTTCCAGGGCAAGACCGCGGCCACGGAGTGGACCACTCCGGCCAACGATCGGAAGCTGGGCGCCAACTACAACCAGCGGGGCCGGGAGTGGGAGCGGCCTGCGCATTGGACCTATACCAGCGCCGGCGGCAAAGAGGTCATCTTCGAGTCGGATCTGATGATCCGCATCTTCGGGGCCTTCTCCCGGTACCAGAAGCAGCGGAACTTCGCCCTTATCGCCCGCAAGGGCTACGGCGGCTCCACCCTGGACTACCCCTTCTTCTCCAACCGGCCCTTTACGAGCTATGAGTCCCTGGTGCTCCGCTGCTCCGCCAAGGACGCCGTGGCCACCAAGCTGCGGGACATCATGATGACGGGCCTCATCGAGGACGCGGGGCTGGACACCGCCGTCCAGGCCTACGTGCAGACGGCGTTGTATCTGAACGGCCAGTACTGGGGGGTCTACAACCTCCGGGAGAAGATCAGCCGGTCCTTCATCGCCCAGCACTACTCCATCACCAACAAGGACAGCATCGACGTCATGAAGTGGAACGGCGTCTACGCCGCCGGTGATCCCGATTGCGTGAAGGACTATCAGGCCCTGATCGACTTCTGCAAGAGCAAGAACTGCGACCTCAGCAACTACGGGGACTACGAATACGTCTGCTCCCAGATCGACGTGGAGAACTTCGCCATGTACTGCGCCGTGGAGATCGTCACCGGCAACAACGACTCCGGCAACATCAAGTGGTGGCGCTCCAGCGAGAAGGACGGCAAGTGGCGCTGGATCCTCTACGATTTCGACGACGCCATGGCCCGGAACGACGAGAAGGAGGAAGCCTATACCAACGGCTATCGGCGGGACTTCTTCACGAAGTATTTCCATCCCGACGGTCACGGGGCGGGCAAGGGCTTTTCCACGGTCCTGGCGCGATCCTTGCTGAAAAACAACGACTTTGTGGAAATCTTCCTGAAGTATTGCGCCAAGATGGTCAATGAGGTATACTCACCGGAGAAGATCGTGGCCAAGGTGGACGCCCTCTCCGGGAACATCGCCTCGGAGATCGAGTGGGACTTCCCCCGCTGGAGCCTGACGGTGAAGAACTGGAAGGCCCACCTGAACAACGTGAAGGGCTACGCCAACCACTATCAGGAGTACTACTTCAAGTACCTGAAGAACTACATCAAGAAGAACACCAACTATAACCTGACGGACCAGAAGATGATGGAGATCTTCGGTCGGACGGAGTGAGGGACCATGGAATACAGGCATGAGATAAAATATCTGATCAGCCTGGGGGAGGCGGAGTTTCTGGCCACCCGGCTTCGGCTCACCCTGTCCCAGGACCCTCACGCGGTGAAGAACGGCGGCACCTACTTCATCCGCAGCCTCTACTTCGACACGCCCTTCGAGAAGGCGGTTGGGGAGAAGACCGACGGCGTGGAGTTTCGGGACAAGTACCGCATCCGTATCTACGACATGTCCGATAAGGTCATCAAGTTCGAGCGCAAGCACAAGAACGGCCAGTTCATCGGCAAGAAGAGCCTGCTCATCACCCGGCAGCAGTGCGACGCCATCCTGGCGGGGGAATACCGCTTCCTCCTCCATCGCCAGGAGGATTTCGCCGCCGAGCTCTACGCAGCCCTGCGGACCGAGGGCTGGCGGCCCAAGGTGCTGGTGGACTACGATCGGGAGCCCTTCGTCTTCCCCCTGGAGGACGTGCGGGTGACCATCGATCGGAACATCCGCACGGGGCTTCGGTGCACGGACCTGTTCGATCCCCACGCGCCCACCTTCCCGGCCACGGAGTTCCCGGACGCATGTATCCTGGAGGTCAAGTTCAACAAGTACCTGCCCAGCTACGTGCGCTCCCTCCTCCAGGTGAACGCAGCTTCCCACACGGCGGCCAGCAAATATCTCTACTGCCGCCAGTTCGACTTTTAATCATTCGCAGGAAAAGGAGAAAACAATGGACAACGTATTTCAGTACATCTTGCAGCTGCAGAACTATCAGCCCATGCTCACCATCCTCACGGTGCTGGCGGCCTTCCTGGTGGGGCTCTACGTGTTCTTCATCTACCGGATCACCTTCGCCGGGGTCATCTACTCCAGGACCTTCAACCTGAGCCTGGTGATGCTCTGCATGGTCACCGCCACGGTCATCATGTTCATGGCCAACAACGTGAAGCTGTCCCTGGGCATGGTGGGCGCTCTGTCCATCGTCCGTTTCCGCACCGCCATCAAGGACCCCATCGACACGGTGTTCATGTTCTGGGCCATCGCCGAGGGCATCGCCCTGGGCGCGGGGTACTTCATCGCCGGCGTCATCGCGGCGGTGTTCATCGGCCTGTGCATGATCCTCATCTCCGTCATCAAGGGCCGTTCCACCATGCCCTACCTGCTGATCCTCCACTACGACGAGAGCGCTTCCAAGCAGATCAAGCAGATGGTGGCCCAGCTTCCCCAGGGCCGGATCAAGTCCAAGACCGTCCAGCGGGAGGGCATCGAGATGACCGTGGAGCTGCGGGTCCGTCAGAGCGAGACCGGCTTCGTGGACAAGTTCATGCGGGTGGAGGGCGTCTACGACGCCACCCTCATCGCCCATCAGGGGGATATGATCTCCTGAGAGGGGGAGCATATCCGTTCATTTGCGCCTAAGTCAGCCGCGCTCCCTTGACAGGAGCGCGGCTTTTGTGCTATTTTTTGTGCAAATCCATGCGGTACGCATATGCGAGGTAGTATGCTCGGCATTTACAACTACACGGTGATCCTCACCTATATCGGCTTTCTGTCCGGCTTTGCGGGCATCCTCTGCGCCCTCGAGGGCCATCTGTCGGCGGCGATCCTGTGCCTTGTGGGCGCGGGCGTCTGCGACGTGTTCGACGGGAAGGTGGCCTCCACCAAGAAGGATCGGACCCGCAGCGAGAAGCGGTTCGGCATCCAGATCGACTCCCTGAGCGATCTCGTGTGCTTCGGCGTGCTGCCGGCGGTGATCGTCTATTCCCTGGGCGGCGCCTGGGTGCGGGCCCTGGCCTGCGGGGC
>CACXNN010000129.1 GCA_902768995.1 uncultured Eubacteriales bacterium
ACGGGGTGAACGTGCTGCCCTGGATGCTCTGCGGCACCAACGAGATCGGCGAGGTTACGGCCGAGAAGATGGAGACCGCCCGCTTGGTGGTCTGGGCCCAGCACGGCATCTACGGCGCGGGTAAGGACCTCGATGAGACCTTCGGCCTCATCGAGACGGCGGAGAAGGCCGCCGAGATCTACATGAAGATCGCCCACCTGCCCCGGGTCAACACCATCACCGACGCGCAGATGCACCTTCTCGAAGCCCGTTTCGGCGTCAAGGGCCGGGACGGGTATCTGGACTGAATAAGGAGGCTGTTATGAAGATTTTCATGATCGGCGGGACGGGCCTCTTGGGCTCCGAAGCCGCTAAGGAGCTGATCGCCCGGGGCCACGAGGTTTCCTCCCTGGCCCTGCCGCCCCTGCCCACGGGGGCGGTGCTGCCCCCCGAGATGCAGCTGGAATTCGGCAACTATCTGGAGATGAGCGACGAGGAGCTCAAAGCGCACCTCACCGGCTGTGAGGGCTTCGTCTTCGCCGCGGGGGTGGACGAGCGGGTGGAGGGCCCGGCCCCCATCTACGACCTGTACAAGAAGTACAATATCGACCCGGTGAAGCGGCTGCTGGGCCTCTGCCGGGAGTGCGGCGTGCAGCACGTGGCCATCTGCGGCTCCTACTTCTCCTACGCCGCCAAGAAGTGGCCCGAGAAGGAGCTCACGAAGTGGCACCCCTACATCCGCAGCCGCATCGACCAGGAGGAGGCCGCCATGGCCTTTGCGGGCGATATGGACGTGGCCGTGCTGGAGCTCCCCTACATCTTCGGCACCCAGCCGGGCCGCAAGCCCGTGTGGGTGTTTCTGGTGGAGAACGTCATGAGCATGAAGGCATTTACCCTGTATCCCAAGGGCGGTTCCACCATGGTCACGGTCCATCAGGTCGCCGAGGCCATTGCCGGCGCCATCGAGCGGAACCGGGGCGGCCACTGCTACCCCATCGGCTATTACAACCTGACCTGGGTGGAGATGCTGAAGATCGTCCACAAGTACCTGGGCGTGCCGGATAAGCGGATCGTCACCATCCCCAACTGGATGTACGCCCTGGGCGGCAAAAAGCTCATGAAGGAGCAGGCCCAAAAGGGCATTCAGGGCGGGCTCCATATGGTGAAATTCACCGATATCATGTGTTCCAACCTATTTATCGATAAGGCCGAGGGCTGCGATTTCCTGGGCGTCACCGACGACGACATCGACGCCGCCATCGGAGACAGCATCCTGCTCTGCAAGGACATTTTGGAGAAGAAGACCCAGGTGCTGGGGATGAAGGGGGAATAGTATGCGGGTGTTCATGACCGGCGCCGGGGGTGGCATGGGCTTCGAAAGCTTCAAGGCCATGCTGCCGGACCTGGGGAAGCTCTACGATCTGGTGCTCCTCCTCCGGGACAGCGAGAAGAACCGGAAGCTGTTCGCCCCCTATATGGATACGAAGGGGCTGCACATCTACTGGGGCGACCTGCTGAACCGGGAGGACGTGGCGGCCTGCGTCCAGGGGGCTGATATCGTCTTGCATATCGCGGCCTTCGTATCTCCCCAGGCGGACTACTTCCCCAAGAAGGCCATGGCGAACAACTACGGCTCCACCCGGAACCTGATCGAGGCCATCCAAAGCCTGGGCCAGGGCGACAGCACCCGCTTCGTCTATATCGGCACCGTGGCGGAGACCGGGGATCGGATGCCGCCCATCCACTGGGGGCGGGTGGGCGACCCCATCAAGCCCAGCATGTTCGACTACTACGCCGTATCGAAGGTGGCCGCCGAGCGGTACGTCATCGAAAGCGGCCTTACTTACTGGGTGAGCCTGCGGCAGACGGGCATCATTGGCCCCGCCATGGCCAAGATCCGGGACCCCATCCAGTTTCACAACTGCCTGGACAACGTCCTCGAATACGCCTCCGATCGGGACAGCGGCCGCCTGATGCGGAACCTCTGCGCCTACGAGGCGGAGGGCACCTTGGACCCCTCCTTCTGGGGCCACGTCTACAACATCGGCGGGGGCGAAAGCTGCCGGGTGGACACCTACACCATGTACAAAATCATGTACGGGGAGATCGGGATCAAGAACATCGACTACGTCATCGATCCCAAGGTCAACGCCACGAGGAACTTCCACGGCCAGTACTACCTGGACTCCGACAAGCTGGAGAACTACCTCCACTTCCGGTCCGACTCCATGCAGTATTTCTACGACGCCTACCTGAAGGAGCTGGGCCCGGCCAAGCCCTTCGGCCGGATCATCTGCAAACTGCCCGGCGGCCAGAAGCTCATGGGCGCCATCATCAAGAGCACCTTCAACAAGCTCCTGGACAGCGAGCACGGGCCCCGGTACTGGCTGAAGAATAACATGGAGGACCATATCGACGCCTACTGGGGCAGTCGCAAGGCCTGGGAGGCCCTTCCCGAGAAAGCCAGCGAAATGGACCACTTCACCGATTGGGACACGGTGGTGCCCATGGACCACGGCTACGACGAAACCAAGCCCGAGAGCCAGCTCGACCGGGCCGATATGGCCGGGGCCGCCAAATTCCGGGGCGGAGAGCTCCTCTCCGAGACCATGACCACCGGCGACTGGCGGACCAAGCTCACCTTCCGCTGCGCCTTCGGCCATGAGTTTGAAGCGAGCCCCCGGCTGGTGCTGGAGGGCGGCCACTGGTGCCCCGAGTGCGAGAGAAAGAGCTGGAACTACGGCCGCCGGGCCCAGGCGGATCCCTTCTTCGCTCAGGTCTGGACCCCCCTCCACGAGCCGGACGAGCTTAGGGAATACCCCAAGGCCGTCACGGAGCTGGATGTATAGACAAGAGTATGATGGCAACGGAAAAGAGGCGCTCGCTCGCCTCTTTTTTTGTGGGTTGGAGGGTGCGCCGCGTTGTAGGGGCCGGGCGAGACCGGCCCGGAAAAGCTCTGTACATTCCCCCGCCGGCATGGTATACTTATAAGTACGACAGAAAAGCAAGGGCATCGCATGAGCAAAGGCGTGGAGAGCATCCGCAAATTTTTCTCCCGGCGGGACGTGGACATGACCAGGGGCAACGTGTACGGGCTCCTGATCGAGTTCGCCGTGCCGCTGCTTTTGGGGAACCTGTTCCAGCAGCTCTACAACACCGTGGACACCTGGGTGGTGGGGAACTACGTGGGGAAGGAGGCCTTCTCCGCCGTGGGCACCGTGAACCCCATCATCAACATGCTCATCGGCTTCTTCATGGGCCTGTCCGTAGGCGCCGGGGTGGTCATCTCCCAGTACTACGGGGCCAAGCAGACCGACAAGGTCAGCGACACCGTCCACACGGCCCTGGTCATGACCGGGGTGCTGGGGGTGCTGTTCACCGCCATCGGCGTATCCATGACGCCCCTGATGCTCAAATTCATGAAGACGCCCGCCGAGGTGCTCCCCGAGGCCAAGCGGTATCTGACCATCTACTTCTCCGGCATCTTCGGCCTCATGCTCTACAACATCGGCGCGGGCATCCTGCGGGCGGTGGGGGACTCTCAGCGGCCCTTCTACTTCCTGGTGCTGTCCGCCAGTTTGAACATCGTGCTGGACCTTCTCTTCGTGCTGGCGTTCCATATGGGCGTGGCGGGCGTTGCCTACGCCACCATCCTCTCCCAGGGAATCTCGGCCCTGCTGGTGCTCTTCGTGCTCCTGCGGGCGGACAACTGCTGCCGGGTGCAGGTGAGGAAGCTCAAGATGCACTGGGACGTGCTGAAGAAGGTCCAGTCCTACATCAACTACTTCGGGGCGGACTGCATGGGCGGCTGGACCGCCTACACCAAGATCGACGCCTTCCTGTTCCTGCCCATGCAGAGCGTGGCCATGGGCGCCACCACCTTCGTGGGCCAGAACCTGGGAGTCAACGACGTGGCCCGGGCCCGGCAGGGGGTGAGCGCGGCGCTGAAGATCTCCGCCCTCATCACCGTGGCCCTCATGGTGCCGGTGGTGGCCTTCGCACCCCATCTGGTGCGCTTCTTCAACGACACCCCGGAGGTGGTCCAGTTCGGCACCCTGTTCCTTCGGATGATGTCCCCCTTCTACGTGCTCTGCTGCGCGAACCAGATCCTGTCCGGGTCCCTGCGGGGCGCGGGGGACAGCCGAACGCCCATGATCATCATGCTGGGGAGCTTCGTGGTGTTCCGGCAGATCTATCTCTTCTGCATCACCCATTTCGTATCCAACACCATCGTGCCGGTGGCCCTGGGGTATCCGGCGGGCTGGCTGGTGTGCAGCGCCGCCACCTTTCTCTACTTCCGCTTCGCCCACTGGGAGAAGCACCGGGTGGTCGAGTGACCGACACTTTTTGAAACGAGGTATTTGTTATGCGGTATGATCAGGCAGCCATATTGACCGATCTGGACGGGACGCTGTTCGACAGCCAGGGGAACGTGACCAAGGAAAGCCGGGCCGCCATCCGGGCATTCATCGCCGGGGGCGGGCTTTTCGCCGTGGCCACGGGCCGGGAGCCCCGGAACGCCCGGCGGCACCTGCCGGACGTACCTCTGAACGGGCCCTCCGTGTGCCTCAACGGAGCGGCGGTCTACGATTTCGTGCATCGGAGGTATATCTCCGCTATCCCCATGGATAAGGAAGCAGCCCAGGACGTGCTGCTCCACTGCCTTGAAATGGACTGGCCCCTGGACCTGCAGGTGTACACCGACGACGGCATCTATTACGCCTCGCCCCTCGATACAGCGGACCCGGGCTTTTTGCGCATCCACCAGCCCACCACCTGTTTGCCCATGGATCAGCTCCTTCAAAAGACCTGGATCAAGACGGTGCTGCTGGAGCGGGAGGTGGACGCCCTGGCCCTCATGCGGGCGTACCTGAAGGAGAAGGGGTACGACAAGCGCCTCGCTTTGGTGGAGGGGACCACGGACGTGGTGAAGATCGGCAAGTATCAGGAGCTGCTGCCCCAGGACGTGAACAAGGGCACCGGCGTGGACGCGCTTCGCCAGCTCCCCGTGTACGCGGGCCGGACCCTCATCGCCGTGGGGGACTACTGGAACGATATGGAGCTGCTGGAAGCGGCGGACATCGCCTGCTGCCCCGCCAACGCCATCCCCGAGGTGAAGGCCGTCTGCGCCCATATCCTGCCCTCCCACAACGACGACCCCATGGTCGCCTTGATCCGGGACGTGATCCCGGCTCTATAAGCCTATGGCGGTGGACGTGGTGGCGGCCCTGGTGGTCCAGGATGGGAAGTTCATGATCTGTCAGCGCCCGGCCCACAAGGCCCGGGGGCTCCTGTGGGAGTTCGTGGGCGGCAAGGTGGAGGAGGGCGAGACCCGGGAGCAGGCCCTCATCCGGGAGTGCCGGGAGGAGCTGGGCGTCACCGTGGCGCCCGGGGAGATCTACATGGAGGTGGACCACGTATACCCGGACATCACCATCCACCTGACGCTGTTCCGGGCGGCCATCGTCTCGGGCCGGCCCCAGAAGCTGGAGCACGCGGACATCCGGTTCATTGCCCCCGGGGACATCCCCAGCTACGCCTTTTGCCCCGCCGACGCCAGCATCCTGGCCCGGATCGCTGCCGACGGCGTATAACTTGTACTAAAAAACAGGAAAGGACCATGGCACAGGCCATGGTCCGATTTTTTTGAACGATCAGCCCAGCTTAACCTCCAGCTCCTCCAGGGCGGCGGTGAGGGCCTCCTCGAAGGTGGGGTGGGGGCGCATGGCGCGCAAGAGGTCGGCGGGGGTGAGGCCATTGGCGATGGCTTCACTAAGCTGGGAGATCATGTCCGACGCGTTGGCGCACATGAGCTGGGCCCCCAGGAGCTTC
>CACXNN010000130.1 GCA_902768995.1 uncultured Eubacteriales bacterium
CTGCTGCATGGGCTTCAAGGAGTTCGTCTGGTTCATGTCCGTTGGCTATGGCTTCGCGGTCATGTGCATCGGCGCCTATTTGCTGATCCTGGGCCTCATCAAGGGGTATCTGACCCCCGCCCGGGGCATCATGGCGGGCCTGTTCGTGATCTACGGCTACCGGCTGGGGGGCTACATCCTGAAGCGGGAGCTGACCAACGCCGCCTATAAGAAGACGCTGGAGAGCACCGGCTCCGCCAAGGCCATGCCCATCCCCGTGTCGGCTTTCATGTGGGTCTATTCCATGTTCATGTACACCGCCCAGACCTCCGCCCTGACCTATCGGTTCATCAACCAGGCCAAGGACAACGTGTGGGTGTGGATCGGCATCGTGATCATGGCCCTGGCCATCGCAGGCGAAGCCACCGCCGATCGGCAGAAGTCCGCCGCCAAGAAGGTGAACCCCAAGCGGTTCTGCGACACGGGCCTCTATAAGTTCGTCCGCTGCCCCAACTACTTCTCCGAGGTCATGTTCTGGGTGGGCGTCACCGTGTCCGGCATCGGCGCCGTCCAGGGCAAGCAGTGGATCATCGTCCTCATCGCCCTGGCCCTCATCACCTACGTCATGTACAATTCGGCCAGCCGTCTGGAGCTCCGCCACGAGAAGACCTACGGTCTGGACCCCGAATATCAGAAGTACTCCGACACGGTGCCTCTGCTGTTCCCCTTCACCAAGCAGTTCCACTCCATGAAGGTGTACCGGGACTAAGGATCGTAAGCGATAAGGAGGTACCAAGATGACCGTCCCCATGGCGTTGATGGACTTCGCGCCGGTGCTGCTCTTCGGAGCGGCCTGGGTGATCCTGTATCGGGATCTGAAAAATAAGCTGAACCTGTGTTCTGGCATATTGCTGCCCCTGGGGGCCGGGTTGGTGTTCCTGGCCGGGTTCCTAAAGGCCACCTGGAAGATGCAGAAGGCCTTGGGCGTCCCCGCGGTGGAGCTGTTCAATAAGATGATGTTCCCCACCCAATCCGTGGGCTTCCTGCTCATGGCGGTGGGCATGCTGGCCCTCATGTACGGCAAGCGCAAGAGCGCCCGGTCCCTGACCATGGTCTGGGTCATGCTAACGGTCCTGGGGAACCTGGGCGCGTCGGCGGGCCTGGTGTGGATCGCCAGCAAGGTGAAGAAGGCCGCCGTGCCTCTGTTCATCGTGGCGTTCGTGTGCTCCATGATGATGGGCTACCTTTCCAGCCGCGACTTCGCCCAAGCGTCCATGCACTGGATCGCCCAGAGCGTCAACACCCTGGGCCAGGCTCTGCTGCTCGTCGGCGCCCTGCTGGTCCATAAGGCGGGCCTTTCCGCCCCCGACGCCCTCGGCAAGAAGGCGTAGGATACCCAAAAATCAAAAGGACGCCCCGGACGGGGCGTCCTTTTTGCTCTCACCAGGCGTTTTCCAGGGTGAAGGTGTCCTGCTCCGTATCCTTCTGGTAGTCGTAGTCGTCGAACCAGGGGGAGTAGGTGGTCACGTGGAGAGACCGGTCCAGGGGGTCGAAGGTCAAAATGCGCAGATACCCCAGCCCGTTCTTCTTGTCGTCCTGGAAGTTGTACATGAGGGCGTTCACGGTGTGGCCGTCATCGTAGGTCTTCGCCCAGCGGATGGAACCGTCGCTGTGGCCGCAGAGGACCAGGCGAAGGTTGGGGCAGGTTGACAGCAGCTCGCTTTCCAGGGTCTTGCCCATGGGGGTCAGATTCCCCTTGTCCGTCAGGAAGCTGTGGACCAGCAGGATCGCCGGCAGGTCGGCGTGGTCCGTCAGCACCGCCCTGGCCCAGGGGAGATAGTCCTTGTCGGTCTGCCAGCCGATGCCCAGCAGCAGTACGTCCTCGCCCGCCGCCGTGAAGGTGTCGTACCAGCAGACCCCGTCCTTGTAGAGCTGATCCCCCTCGTCGGCGGCGCAGAACCCGCAGGCCAGGAAGGCGCTGTAGTCCGTCTTGGTGGCCCCCACGTCGTGGTTCCCCGCCACGCACCACAGGGGGAGCCTGTCCTCGATGAGGCCGATGGCGGCCTTGGCGTTGTCCCAGTGCCGCTGGGTGTTCCGGTTGTCCACGATGTCCCCGGTCATGAGCACGCCCAGGGCGTTCTGCTCCGCAGCGGTGTTGGCGATGTAGGCGAAGACCTTGTTGAACACCTTGGGATATCGGTAGGCGTAGACCTGCGTATCGCTGATCCAGTACAGGCTGAAGGGCGTGGGCACGGGGGTGGGGGAGGGCGTAGGCGCAGCCGTGGGCGTGGGGGAGGGCGAGGCGGTGGCCTCCGCAGCCATATAGTCGGTGACGCGCCCTGAGGCGCTTTGGAGCTGCACCTCCACCTTCAGCGGCGTCTGCCCCGTTTTGACGGCGGCGGCGGGCTGGGCGTCGCATTGCAGCAGCGGCAGGGACAGGGTGATGAGGATGGTGACGAGCAGCACGCGCAGCGAACGAAGCATGGATCGAAGGACCCCCTTTCTTCATGTAAGATCGGAGCACAGCATAGCACACGAAAAAGAGGGAAGGATGGTTTCGCCATAGGAAGTCAGGGTGGACCCAAATAAGACAGGATAGGGATACGCCCCTCTTTTTTCGATTTCCTGCAATTTGCCCCTTGTGTAAAACCGCGTTTTATGGCATTAATAAAGGAAGGGAGTCATCCCGAAATATGACCGATAAGGGGAATGGACATGAAAGGTCTTTTTAACTGGCTGAACAAGACCAAGGTATTCCGCGACCTGTCGCCGCAGGAGTTCTCTTGGGTGCTGTACGACGTGGGCAACTCGGCCTACACCATGCTTGCCTGCTCGCTGATCCCGATCTGGTTCAAGGATCTGGCCATCGGCACGAACCCGGGGCAGATCACCGGCGACCAGGCCACCGCCTATTATTCCATCGCCATCTCCATCGTGACGGTCATCGTGGCCCTGCTGGGCCCGGTGTTCGGCGCGCTGGCCGATCGGAAGGAATCCAAAAAGATCTTCTTCCAGACCACCGTGGCCGCGGGCGTCATCGGGTGCGTCCTCAACAGCTTCACCTGGAGCTGGATGCTGTTCCTCATCGTCTATGTGCTGACCAAGGTGTTCTATCAGGCGTCCCTGACCTTCTATGACTCCATGCTCAACGACGTGACCACCGAGGAGCGCATGGACCAGGTCTCCTCCTACGGCTACGCCTGGGGCTACATCGGCTCCTGCATCCCCTTCCTGGTGGCCATGGTGGCCTACATCCTCAGCGGCGGCCTCTCCGAGAACCTGATGCTGTTTTCCCCGCTGGTGGGCAAGATCATCGGCTTCGGCGTCACCGCCATCTGGTGGCTGCTGGTGACGCTGCCCCTCATCCGGAACTATCAGCAGAAGAACTACGTGGAGCACACCCACATCGACCTGGGCCAGGTGTTCAAAAAGATCTTCGCCACCCTGAAGAAGATCGCCGTCCAGGATAAGAAGGTCCTGTTCTTCCTCATCGCTTTCTTCCTCTACATCGACGGCGTGGGCACCATCATCGACAACTGCATCAACATCGGCACCGACTTGGGCCTGCCCACCGTGGGCCAGGTGGTGTTCCTGCTGGCCACCCAGGTGGTGGCCTGGATCGGCTCGTTGGTCTTCGCCAAGCTCAGCAAGAAGTATAAGACCGTGCCGCTGATCCTGGTCTGCATCGCGGGCTACTTCGCCGTCTGCCTCTACGCGCTGACGCTGAAGACCCTGCTCCACTTTGGCATCCT